>JAZQTM010000091.1:0-6695 GCA_045630765.1 Acutalibacteraceae bacterium
GATCCGGTTGCCGCCTATGAGCGTTGTGTCGCGGAATTTGTGGATTAAGGAGTTGTAAAAGTATGGAAAGCTACAAAAGAGAGTTTATCAAGTTCCTGCAAGGTGCAGGTGTGCTGAAATTCGGTGATTTCACGGCAAAGAGCGGGCGCAAGATCCCGTATTTCATCAACGCAGGTGATATCAAGACCGGTGAACAGATCAAAACCCTCGGCGAATTCTATGCCAAAGCGTATTTGGATAAAATCGGCAATAAACGTACCGTGCTGTACGGCCCTGCATACAAAGGAATTTCCATCGCGGTATCGTCGTCTATCGCCCTTGCCAAAGAGGGATTGGACGTACCGTTCTTCTTTAACCGCAAAGAAGCCAAAGATCACGGCGAAGGCGGTATCTTCGTCGGTTACGTTCCGAAAGCCGGCGAATCCGTTGTGATCGTGGAAGACGTTATCACTGCGGGCACGGCGATTCGTGAAAGTATGGCAAACCTCGCTTCGCTCGAGGATGTCAAAGTGGAGGCCACCTTCGTGATGGTCGACCGTAAAGAAAAGGGCAAGACCGAAAAATCCGCAATGGCGGAAGTGGAAGAAGAATTTGGCTTCCCGGTCTACTCGGTCGTTGACGTGTATGACATCATCGAGTACTTGGAAGAAGACGAAACGAATGCCGAAAACGTGGCACGCATCAAAAATTATTTGGCAATCAACGGAGCAAAAGCATGAGAAGTTTGATTGATATTTTAGATCTTTCGGTTGAGGAACTGGACGATCTTTTGAAAACGGCGTGTGACATTATGAAACGTCCGCGCAAATATGCCAAAAAGTGCAAGGGCAAAAAGCTTGCGACTTTGTTTTTTGAGCCGTCTACCAGAACACGCTTAAGCTTTGAAGCGGCGATGTTGGAGCTCGGCGGTACCGTCATCGGTTTTTCGGATGCAGACTCTTCGTCGGCTTCCAAAGGCGAAAGCATTGCCGATACGGCGAAAATGATCAGTTGCTATGCTGACATCATCGCTATGCGCCACCCGAAAGAAGGCGCACCGTTTGCGGCGTCGCTCAGTGCCGGTATTCCGGTTATCAATGCGGGTGACGGCGGTCATTGCCATCCCACGCAGACGCTTGCCGATCTGCTCACGATTTATCGCGAAAAAGGCAAGATCGACGGCTTGACGATCGGTTTTTGCGGCGACTTAAAATACGGCAGAACGGTCCATTCGCTCATCGCGGCGCTTTCCCGTTATCACGGTATCCGCGTGGTGCTGATCTCACCGGAAGAACTCAAACTGCCCGGTTACGTTAAGCACGAGTATATGAACGATATGGATTGCGTGGAAACCGCTTCGTTGGACGAGGCGATCGGTGATTTGGATATTCTGTATATGACGCGTATTCAGCGCGAACGTTTTGACGATCCGCAGGAATACGAACGTTTGAAGGACAGCTACATCCTCACGACCGAGAAAATGGAAAAAGCGCCGAAATCGATGTGTGTATTGCATCCGCTTCCGCGCGTCAATGAGATCAGCGTTAAGGTGGACGATGATCCGCGCGCCTGCTATTTCAAGCAAGCACTCAACGGCAAATATATGCGTATGGCGCTCATCCTCAAGTTGTTGGCAGAAGCCGATGGCAAAAAGGAGGAAATTACCGGTGCGACAGAGGATTTGGTTTGCGAAAATCCCCGTTGCATTACCGCTACCGAGCAAGAAGCACGGCAGTTGTTCCGCTGCGTAAACAGTGAGCGTCAAATCTACCGTTGTATGTATTGTGAAGGGCGCGTAGAACGGTAAAAAACTTGCCGAAAAATGCCGCCGATATCTTGACAGTAAACAAGTGGTTATGGTATACTTGTCAAGTAAAAATAAGCATTCTTTGCAACTGACGGATTGAGTGGATAACCACAAAGGAACAAAGAGTGCGGTGGCTGTTTTTTGTTTGCCGACCGTCTGGGCACACGAGCTTATTTTTAGGGTAAGCTTGGTGTGCCCTTTTTGTTTTATAAGGAGTGAAAATAATGAAAAAAATCGCACTTATCATGGGTAGTGACAGCGATCTGCCGATCGTGGAAAAAGCGGTGGCTGTGCTCAAAGAACTGGGTATTCCGTACGAGGCACATATTTATTCCGCACATCGTACGCCGACCGAAGCGCGCGACTTCACGGTTGCGGCGCGTGATAACGGTTTTGGTGCGATTATTTGTTTTGCCGGTATGGCAGCACATTTAGCGGGTGCCGTTGCTGCGAATACCACGTTGCCTGTCATTGGTGTTCCGTGCAAATCCTCGGTGCTCGATGGTATGGACGCGTTGCTTTCTACGGTACAGATGCCGACGGGTATTCCGGTTGCCACCGTGGCAATTGGCGGCGGTGCCAACGCGGCGCTGCTTGCAGCACAGATCGTAGCGGTTGAGGATAAAGAGTTGGCGGCAAAATTGGATGCCAAACGCAAATCCGATGCCAACAAAGTGTTGGAAAAAGACGCCACGATTGCGGCGGCTCTGTAAAACAGTTTTTAATAAAAATTTTTTATAAAGGGGTTTTCCGAAATGAAACAGGTCTATGTGGGAAAAACGAAAGATGTCTTTGCTCTGGATAACGGCAATTATTTGCTGAAATTCAAAGATGATTGCACCGGTAAAGACGGTGTGTTCGATCCCGGTGAGAATTCCGTTGGCTTAACCATCGACGGTGTGGGTGACGTTAACCTGCGTATGTCGATCTATTTCTTCGAAAAGGTCAATGCCGCCGGCATCAAAACGCATTATGTGGATGCGTCCTTGGAAGATACCACGATGGAGGTTCTGCCCGCGAAAGTGTTCGGTAAAGGTCTGGAAGTCATTTGCCGTCACAAGGCTGTCGGTAGCTTCTATCGCCGTTACAGCGATTATATCGAAGAAGGCGCCGATCTGCCCGCTTACGTCGAAATGACCTTCAAGAACGACGAAAAAGGCGATCCGCTGGTCACCAAAGACGGTCTTGTCGATCTCGGCGTGATGACTGCCGAGCAGTACGACGATATGAAAGCGATGACTCAAAAGATCACGCAGATCGTCGCAGACGACCTGAAGGAAAAGGGCCTCGTTCTGTACGATATCAAATTTGAATTCGGTTACGATGCCGATGGCAAAGTGATGCTTATCGACGAGATCGCTTCGGGCAATATGCGCGTGTACAAGAACGGCGAGTATATCGATCCCATGACCTTGTCCAAATTGTTTTTCGCTTAAATAAACAACCCTTACCAAATACGCCTATAGGGCGTATTTGGGCTTTTACGGAATAACTTAAGGAGGATATCATGGGAGGATTTTTCGGAATCACCTCAACCAAGGAATGTCTGCTGGACGTGTATTTCGGCGTAGATTACCATTCGCACTTAGGCACTCGTCGAGCGGGACTTGCCGCCTACGATGCCGAGATCGGATTGCAACGGCAGATTCATAATATTGAGAATTCACCGTTTCGTACCAAGTTCGAACACGTGTTGGAGGAGATGAACGGCACTGCCGCGATCGGCTGTATCAGTGACACCGATCCGCAGCCCTTGCTTATCCGTTCAAAGCTCGGCACGTTTGCGATCTGTACCACCGGTGTTATCAACAACGCCGACGAGCTGATTGAACAGCACGTTCAGCGCGATGATCATTTTGATGCCATGACAGGCGGCAGGGTGAACTCTACCGAGTTGTTGGCTTCTCTCATCAGCTTGAAAGATAGTTTTGTAGAGGGCATTCGTTTTGCACAAGAAGTCATCGACGGCACCACCACCATTCTCATTTTAACGAACAGCGGCTCCATCATTGCCGCTCGCGATAAGCTCGGCCGTCTGCCGATCTTAATCGGCAAAGGCGAGGATGGTTACTGTGCCACCTTTGAATCTTACGCGGCGGAAAAACTTGGGTTTGAGATCGAAAAAGAACTCGGTCCCGGTGAGATCGTGGAACTTACACCGAATTCTATGACCGTGCTGGCACAGCCGGGAACTAAAAAACGGATATGTTCGTTCCTGTGGACCTATTACGGTTACTCTACCGCTGCTTATGAGGGTGTTAACGTCGAGGCGATGCGGTATCGCAACGGCGCGTTGATGGCACAAAACGATAGCGAAAACAATGCGGTGGGTGATCTCGATTACGTCTGTGGTATGCCGGACAGCGGTATCCCGCACGCGATTGGGTACGCAAACGAAAGCGGCACACATTATGCCCGCGCCTTTATCAAGTATACCCCCACGTGGTCGCGCAGTTTTATGCCGTCCAAACAAACGGAACGCGATAAGATCGCTAAAATGAAACAGATCCCCGTAAAGGATCTTATCACAGGCAAGAAACTCTTGTTTGTGGATGATTCCATTGTGCGCGGCACACAGATCAAGGAAACCGTTGATTTCTTGTATGAAAACGGTGCCAAGGAAGTGCATATGCGCTCTGCTTGCCCGCCGATTATGTTCGGTTGCAAATACCTCAATTTCTCTCGTTCCACTTCGGATCTGGATCTTATCGCCAGACGTGTGATCGTGGAACTGGAAGGGGAAGAGGGCTTCGAGCACATCGATGAATACAGCGACGGCAATACCGAACGCGGTCGCAACCTGCGCGCCGCACTTTGCAAACGGTTTGAGTTTGCGTCCCTGGATTTCCAAACCATCGAAGATTTGATCAAAGCCATCGGGCTTCCCGAATGTGAACTTTGTACATACTGCTTGAACGGAAAGGAATAAACATTATGCACAACAATTCAAGATCCGACTCCTACGCGGCGGCGGGTGTGGACATCACCGCCGGCTACAAAGCCGTAGAATTGATGAAATCTCACATTGCCAGAACTCGCAATGCCGGTTGCTTGGATGACGTCGGCGGTTTTGGCGGTTGCTTTGGCTTGCCGACCAATCTGGAAGAACCCGTTTTGGTAAGCGGTACCGACGGTTGCGGTACCAAAGTAAAACTCGCGATTTTACTTGATAAGCACGACACCATCGGTATTGATGCGGTGGCAATGTGCGTTAACGACATCATTTGTGTCGGTGCAAAACCGCTCTTTTTCCTGGATTATATCGCTTGCGGAAAGAATTACCCCGAAAAAATCGCCGACATCGTCAAAGGTGTTGCTGAAGGCTGTGTCCAGTCCGGCGCTGCTTTGATCGGTGGCGAAACCGCAGAACATCCGGGCTTGATGCCGGAAGAAGATTACGATTTGGCAGGCTTCGCTGTCGGCATCGTTGACAAAAAAGATATTCTGGACAACAACACGATGAAAGCAGGCGACGTTGTTATTGCCCTTCCTTCCAGCGGTGTTCACTCCAACGGCTTCTCGCTGGTGCGTAAGGTGTTCGACGTGGAGAATGCCGACCTGACCTCTCCCGTTGCCGAACTCGGCGGCAAATCGCTTGGCGAAACCTTGTTGACGCCCACCAAAATTTATGTAAAACCGATACTCGCTTTGTTAGAGCAGGTTAAGGTCAAGGGCATTTCCCACATCACGGGCGGCGGTTTCTATGAGAATATTCCGCGCAGCATTCCGGATGGGCTCGGCGCCGAGATCGATCGCGCTGCCGTCAAGGTATTGCCGATCTTCGATCTGCTTGCCAAAGTCGGCGGCATCGACGAGCGCGATATGTTCAACACCTTCAATATGGGTGTCGGTATGAGCATCGTGGTTGCTCCCGAAGATGCAGACAAAGCGCTTTCGATCCTCAAGGACAGCGGCGAAGAGCCGTACGTCATCGGTAAGATCGTCGAAAGCGACGAAAAGATCACCATTATTTGAGAGGACTGTTCGTATGAACAACAAAGCACGCATCGCTGTTTTGGTATCCGGCGGCGGCACCAATCTGCAAGCGCTGATCGACGCACAGCAAAGCGGCATCTTAAAAAGCGGTGAGATCACGTTGGTGATCTCCAACAACCCCTCCGCATTTGCCTTGGAGCGGGCTGCCAAAGCGGGAATCGATACGCTGGTTATCAGCAAAAAGACGCTCGGTTCGCAAGAAGCGTTTGAACAAGCAATGATGGACGCGCTGGATCAAAACGGTATCGACATCATCGTGCTTGCCGGCTTTATGTCGATTCTCAGCGAGCGCTTTACGAGCGCGTATCCGAAACGCATCATCAACGTCCATCCGTCGCTGATCCCTGCGTTTTGCGGCAAAGGCTTTTACGGATTGCGCGTGCACGAAGCGGCGCTGGAGTACGGTGTCAAAGTCACGGGTGCTACCGTGCACTTTGTTAACGAAGTCCCCGACGGGGGCGAGATCATTCTGCAAAAAGCAGTTAAGATTCTCAAAAACGATACCCCCGAAACCCTGCAAAAGCGCGTAATGCGTTTGGCAGAATGGAAACTATTACCCGCGGCTGTGGAACAAGTGTCAGCGGCAATGAAAGGTGAGTAATTATGGCTTTATTTGATCTGAAAACTCTTTTAAGTGAAAACACTTATCCCGGTCGCGGCATCGTGATCGGCAAATCGGCAGACGGCAAAAACGCAATGATCGCGTATTTCATTATGGGACGCAGCGTCAACAGCCGCAACCGTATTTTCGAAAGCTTTGAGGGCGGTATGCGCACCAAAGCGTTCGACGAATCCAAACTGTCTGATCCGAGCCTCATCATCTACAATCCGTATTTGAATACCAAAGGCGGCAACATTGATATCATCACCAACGGTGACCAGACCAATACCATTTTCGATCATATCAATGACG
>JAZQTM010000092.1:0-7492 GCA_045630765.1 Acutalibacteraceae bacterium
GGTATCGCTGTTCTGCGTGAGCACGTGGACAGCTTGGTGGTTATCCCCAACGAGCGTTTGCGCCTGGTCAGCGATCAGCGCATCACGTTGGCGAACGCGTTCCAGGAGGCAGACAGCGTTCTGCGTCAGGGCGTGCAGTCCATCTCTGAACTGATTACCACCGATGCGGCGATCAACCTCGACTTTGCGGACGTTACCGCGGTCATGAAGGATGCCGGCTATGCTCACATGGGTATCGGCCGTGCGGAAGGTAAAGATAAGGCTGAAACTGCGGCTCGCGAAGCGATCGCAAGCCCGCTGCTCGAGACCACCATCAACGGTGCTCGCGGCTTGATCATCAACGTTACCGCTTCGCCGGATATCCCGCTCGAAGATGTGGATATCGCTTGTAACCTCATTTCCGAGGCGGCGCATCCGGATGTCAACACCATTTGGGGTCTGACCTTCGACGAGAACTTGGAAGACGAGCTGTGCATCACGCTGGTCGCCACCGGTTTCTCGGCTGACGGCTCCTACGTCCCGCCGACGGAAGATGGCAAGGGCGGCACCGACTCCAGCGATTACGACGATGAGGATCTCCTCAATATGTTCCGTAAACGCCCGCAATAATTTAAAAAAACAACGAAACGGCGAGAAGCGTTAGCTTCCCGCCGTTTTTTGAACGGAGGAACCGTATGTCCGCAAATCGAGATCTGTCGGCGCCGTTTCGTGCGGCGGTAGATACGTATGGGTTGATTGAAGATGGCGACCGCATCGCCGTTGGTGTGTCCGGCGGGAAGGACAGTATGGCGCTCCTTGCCTTACTTGCCGAGCTGCGTCGGTTTTATCCGCATCCGTTTACGCTGACGGCCATTACACTTGACCCCTCGTTTAACGGCGAGGAGGGTGACTATTCCGCTGTGGAGGCGCTGTGCGAGCGGTTAGAGGTACCATACGTACTCAAACGCACGAAATTGTGGGATGCCGTCCGGGAACATATCGGTGATGAGAATCCGTGCAGTTTATGTGCGCGGCTCAGACGTGGCACGTTGCACCGTGTAGCGAAAGAAGCGGGGTGCAACAAAGTGGCGCTCGGCCATCATCAGGATGACGCCGCTGAAACGGTGCTGATGAATTTGTTTTCGGGTGCTACCATCGGTTGTTTTTCACCGAAAAGTTATCTCGACCGCAGTGACATTACGCTGATTCGCCCGATGCTGTTTTTGACTGAGCAGGAGATCGCGGCATTCGTGCAGCGTGAGGGTTTACCGATCGTTAAATCCCGCTGTCCCGTGGACGGCGCCACTCACCGTCAGCGCACCAAAGAGTTGATCGGACAACTGTCTGAAACGTACGGCGACGTCGGCCGCAAGATTACGGAAGCACTGCAAAAAGCACATATCAGTGGTTGGTAAAACAAAAGGGTAGGTTTCGTACGAAACCTACCCTTTTTTGATGAAAAATGTGGTAGAATCCATCTCTACGCAGGATAGAATTTTCGTTTTCAAACAGTAGGTGGACTCTCTTTCCTCTTTGTGATAAGGTAAGAACAATTTCACAGAAAGAGGAAACCGGAATGAAAAATATAAAAATCGTAGCGGATTCTTCCGCTAATATTTTGGCGTTAAAAACCGTCTCTTTTGCGGTTGCACCGTTAAAGATCCACACATCCGAACGGGAATTTGTGGATAACGAAGTGTTAGACGTGCAGGATATGATTTCTTATTTTGACGCCTATAGCGGCAGGTCGAAAACCTCGTGTCCCAATCCGTCAGATTGGTTAGCGGCGTTTGATGAAGCCGAGGATGTTGTTTGCGTAACCATTACAAGCGGTCTTTCGGGTAGCTATAACGCGGCATGTGCCGCAAAGGCCATGTACGAGGCAGAACACCCCGACAGACGTGTGTGCGTGATTGATTCGTTGTCGGCAGGGCCGGAGCCCGCGTTAATTGTTGAAAAACTGGAAGAGTGGATCACAGAGGGCGTACCGTATGAAGAATTAAAAACAAAGGCGGAGGCGTACAAAGCGTCAACGGGACTTCTTTTTGTGCTTGCCTCGCTTAAAAATTTTGCGGCAAACGGCAGAGTATCGCCGTCGGTTGCCAAAATCGCCGGTTTTTTGGGGATTCGCGTGGTCGGTAAAGCGAGCGATGCGGGAGACCTCGAGCCGCTGGCAAAATGCCGCGGCGAAGAACGGTCTTTGGAAACGATGCTAACGTTTTTGAAAGCAGAAGGCGTCTGCAAAGGGCGCGTACGTATTGCGCATTGTCAGAACGAAAAAGCAGCGATGCAGTTAACGGAGAAAATACAGAGTGAATTTCCTTTAGCATGCGTAGAGATCGAAGAGTGTCGAGGATTATGCGGTTATTATGCAGAACGCGGCGGTTTATTGGTCGGGTTTGAAAAATGGTAAAAAAAGGGGTGGCGTGCGCCACCCCTTTTTTATTATTGATCCTTATTTTCGATTGCTTGTAAGGCTTCGCGCAGCACGTCCAAAGACGATAAGCCGTGCTTGATTTTGACGGCGACGTATGGTTTCGGTCCGGCGTTGATCATCACTCTGCCGGGGAGAGCGGCGTTCAGTTTGGAGCCGAGTGACAAGTCTAACGTGCGCTGATATAACAGCAGGTTGTCTGCCGTTTGTTTAACCTCGTACACACCGGCGGCTGCCGCCATATTCCGAAGAAGTGCTACTTCAACGAGTCCTTGCACCGCGGCAGGCGGTTCGCCAAAGCGGTCAATTAACTCGTCGTACACGTCGAGCGAATCTTCTTCCGTACGGATATCCGCAATACGGCGATACATATCGAGTCGCTGTGCGTTGGTGGCAATATAACTTTCGGGAATGTGCGCCGACACCGGCAGATCGATAAGGCATTCCGCTTCGCGTGTTTTGGGTTTGCCTTTTTCCTCGTCTACCGCTTCGGCAAGCAGGCGCAGATACAGATCATACCCGACAGCTTCCATATGCCCGTGCTGTTGGGCGCCGAGCAGATTGCCCGCGCCGCGAATTTCCATATCGCGCATCGCGATCTTAAAGCCGGCGCCGAATTCGGTGAATTCGCGGATCGCTTCAAGTCGTTTGGTGGACACGTCACTGAGTACCTTACCGCGTAAAAACGTGAGGTACGCAAACGCGCGGCGGGAAGACCGTCCCACGCGTCCGCGCAACTGATGTAATTGCGATAATCCGAATCGATCGGCATTTTCAATAATTAGCGTGTTAACGTTCGGCACGTCCACACCGGTTTCAATGATGGTGGTGCAGACCAAAACGTCAATTTCGTGGTCGATGACCTGTCGCCAGATGTCCGACATTTCTTCTTCCGACATTTTGCCGTGTGCGAACGCGACACGCGCTTCGGGGATACGCATTTGCAATCCCGCGGCACAGCGTTCGATGGTTTCGGTGCGGTTGTGCAGATAATACACCTGACCGCCGCGGCGCAGTTCTCGTCGGATAGCGTCCGCAATAATGCCGTTATCGTGCTCCAACACGTACGTCTGCACGGGGCGGCGATCCTGAGGCGCTTCCTCAATGATCGACATATCGCGGATTCCGCTCATCGCCATATTGAGCGTGCGGGGGATGGGGGTAGCCGACAGCGTCAGCACATCCACTTGCGGAGCAAGTTCCTTGATGCGCTCTTTTTGCGCAACACCGAAACGCTGCTCCTCGTCCACGATAAACAGCCCGAGATTGCGGAACTTTACATCCTTTGACAACATACGGTGGGTACCGACCAAAATATCCAGCCTTCCCGCCGCCATATCCTTTAAGATCTTTTCTTGTTGCTTGGGTGTGCGGAAACGCGACAGCATTTCGATCTGTACGGGGAATCCGTCAAAACGTTTGACGAGCGTATTATAGTGCTGAAAGGCTAAAATTGTAGTAGGTACCAAAATAACGCACTGCTTGCTTTGCGATACGCATTTGAACGCGGCACGCAGCGCAACTTCCGTTTTACCGAATCCTACGTCACCGCACAACAAACGATCCATCGGGACAGGACGTTCCATATCGGCTTTGATCTCGTCGATGCAACGCAACTGATCTTCGGTTTCCTCGTATTCAAAGTGCCGCTCGAAATCGTATTGCCATTCGGTATCGGGATCAAACGCGTGTCCCGGTGTGGCCATACGCTGTGAATACAGACTGATCAGTTCTTTAGCAATATCCTTGACCGCGGTGCGTACACGTGTTTTGGTTTTTTGCCATTCCTGTCCGCCGAGGCGGTGCAAGCGCACCTTGACGTCGTCCTTGTTTCCGATATACTTGGATACCAAGTCCAACTGCGTGACAGGCACGTATAGCGTGTCACCTTTATCGTATTGCAGTTTGAGATAGTCTTTGACGACGCCCTGTACTTCTAACTGATGAATTCCTTGATACAAACCGATACCGTGTGCCGCGTGAACAACGTAATCACCGATCACCAGTTCCGATAAACTGTGGATTTCCGCGCCCGCGGTACGGTTTAAGCGGCGACGGCGTCGATTGACCGTGATGCGCCCGTGCGTGATGATACATAAGTTGGCATCGGGGAATTCGGCGCCGGCAGACAACCCGCCGCGAAGGACCAACACGCGGTTGGGAAGCGGTTTTTCGGGAGCGGGCGCGTATAACGCGGGAATTCCTTGCTTTTGCAGATCCTCCGCGAGCGTTTGAGCGTTCTTTTCTTCCGCACCGGCAAGCACGATACACGCCATATGGCGGGAAAGGCAATCTTGCAAATCTTCACACAGCAGCGAAAGCCCACCTGACCATACCGGCAACTGGCGGCATGTCAGGGAGTGTAATTCACGTACGGTGATATCGCCGCTGCTGTGAGCGAACGTTTCCATCAGGATGGTGGGATGTGCCTCAAAACAACGGGACAGATCCTCAAAATCCTGTTGATAACGGCAGAGTTCCCGACACAAGCACCCTTCTTCCAATAGAGATTGAATATCCTCTTGCAACTGCCATTCGGAGGAGCGCACGCGTTCACGAATTTTGGTACTTTCCGAAACGATCAGTAAGGCGTCCGCCGCGTAATCCAAAGCCGTTGCGGCTTCGGGATAGATGAGCGGCAGATACCGATCGATCGCCACGGGAGGTACCCCGCCGCGCAGACGGTCAACGTCTTTTAAAAGCTGTGCTCGCACAAGATCGGCGCGTTTTCCGTTCAAAGAGGCAGCGAGCGTTTCCAGTTTGGCACTCAATTCCTCGGCGGAATCGTAAAGGATCTCGCACGCGGGCGGAATATCGATGGCAGACAGCGCATCGGTGCGTCGCTGGGACAGGATGTCAAAATAAGAAAGCGTATCAATGGTGTCGCCCCACAGTTCAATACGAATGGGCGATGCGTTTTGCGCGGGATAGACGTCAATGGTGCCGCCGCGCACGGCGTATTGTCCCGCACCCTCAATCTGATCGCAACGGGAATATCCCATACGGGCGAGTGCGGCGGGAAGGTCGTGTACGGGGAGATCTTTGTCACGCACCAAACGTAAGGTGCGTGCGCGCAGTACGTCGGGCGGGACGGTGTAACTCATTACTGCGTCGATACCCGCAACCACAACGGAGTAATCACCGTTTACCATTTTGGAGAGTACGCCGAGACGTAACTGTTCGTACTCGTGCGAAGCGGTCTCGGTTTGCCGTAACGATAACTCGCGAGAGGGGAGCATCAGCGCGTTTTCGCCGAGCGCCGCGAGATCCTCGCATACGCGGGTGGCTTCCGCCTCATCCGCCACGACGAAAAACGCTTTGCGACCCGTTCGGGCCGCTAAAGCGTGTGTTAACAATACCTTATGGATGTGACCGGTTCCGGTCAACATAATCGGCGAGCGGGCAGCGCCCAGATCCCGCTCGATCGCGTTTAGGGTGTCGAGCTCCGACAAATCAAATACCGACATCGTATCCTACCTTGAAAAATCGTTCATCGCCTTGTCGATCTCGCCGTTTGCGATCAAAAGCGCCGCGGCGGCGGCATCCTTTGCCGCTTTCACAACGGCATCGGCTTCATCTTTGTTGAATTTGGAAAGAACCCACGCTGCCAAATCATACTCGGGATGCGGTTTCTTACCTACACCGATTTTGATGCGCGGAAACTGTTCCGAACCGCAGAGCGTGATGATGCTGCGCATACCGCGCTGACCGCCGTCGCTTCCTTTGCGACGGATGCGGATAGTACCGACATCCAACGTCACGTCATCACAAATAACAACGCAATTTTCGGGCGGCAGTTTGTAAAACGACAACGCTTCCTGTACAGCTTCACCGCTGTTGTTCATAAACGTTTGCGGCATCAGTAACAGGATCTTTTTGTCGCCCGCCGTCATCTCGCCGCACAGCGACTTGAATTTAACGCGATTGACGCGTATTCCCGCGGATTCCGCCAACGCTTCAACGGCGGCAAAACCTGCGTTATGGCGCGTGCCTGCATATTTATTACCCGGATTGCCTAAGCCGACAATGACAAAGTCAATGGGGCCCGTCGGTTTCGGTTTTTTGAAAAACATCTCCATCACCTCATAAAACCACCGAGGTCAATGCCCCGCCGGTCTACCCCTATTATGGCAAAAAAAGCGGGGTTTTGCAAGCGGAATTTTGGCGACGGAAACAGTCAAAGTTACCATAGTGCGCGTTTTTTTAAAAAAAATACTGTTATATTGTGATAAAATTAAAAAAATCCGAAAAAGCACTTTTCAATTGCGATTTTTTTTGATATAATGCAGACAAGTGCGCTGACCGATTGGCTCGGCGCCGTAGACATTGTTTGCAAAGTCAAAAAAATAGGAGGATGACTGTAGAATGAGTCAAAAGTTTGTTTACCTGTTCAGCGAGGGTAATGCTACCATGCGTAACACCCTCGGCGGTAAAGGTGCGAACCTTGCCGAAATGACCGGCATGGGTTTGCCTGTGCCGCAGGGCTTCACCATCAGCACCGAAGCCTGCACCCAGTACTACGAAGATGGTCGCCGTATCAACGATGATATCCAGGCGGAGATCATGGAGTACATCGTGAAGTTGGAAGCCATCACCGGCAAGAAGTTCGGCGACAAGGAAAATCCGCTTCTCGTGTCCGTGCGTTCCGGCGCGCGTGCTTCCATGCCCGGTATGATGGATACCATCTTGAACCTCGGCTTGAATGAAGACGTTGTGGAAACCTTGTCCGCAAAATCGGGCAACCCCCGTTGGGCTTGGGACTGCTATCGCCGTTTCATCCAGATGTACTCCGACGTTGTTATGGAAGTCGGCAAAAAGTACTTCGAAGAACTCATCGATAAGATGAAAGAAGAAAAAGGCGTGACCCAGGACGTAGACCTGACCGCCGAAGATCTGAAAGAACTCGCTTCTCAGTTCAAAGCTGAATACAAAGCGAAAATCGGCAAAGACTTCCCCACCGATCCCAAAGAACAGTTGATGGGCGCTGTGGAAGCTGTGTTCCGTTCTTGGGACAACCCGCGTGCTAACGTGTATCGTCGCGACAACGATATTCCCTACTCCTGGGGTACCGCTGTTAAC
>JAZQTM010000093.1:0-13979 GCA_045630765.1 Acutalibacteraceae bacterium
GGAGAATTGTTTGCTTTACTGGGAGTGAACGGTGCGGGAAAAACAACAACCATTAAAATGCTTTCCTGCCTTACAAAGCCAACTGATGGTGATGCTTTTTTAAACGGTAAAAGTATTTGCGGCGCTACTACAGCCGTAAAGTCCATTATAGCTGTTTCGCCGCAAGAAACGGCGGTAGCGGCGGGGTTGTCCGTTTATGAAAATTTGGAACTGATATGTGGTGTTCACGGCTTTTCCAAAGAAAAACAAACTGCCAAAATCGCTGAGTTAACAGCATTGCTCGGTTTAGAATCGGTTATCCGAAAAAAAGCGGGGAAATTGTCGGGTGGTGTTCAACGGCGTTTGAGTATTGCAATGGCACTGATCAGCGAACCTGAAATTTTATTTTTGGATGAGCCGACGCTTGGCCTTGACGTGTTGGTGCGCAGTGATCTGTGGGACATTATCTGTTCGCTAAAAGGTAAAATTACCATTATATTAACGACACATTATATGGAAGAAGCAGAAGCACTTTCTGACCGTATTGCCATTATGAAAGCGGGTAAACTGCTCGTTTGCGACACGGCTGATGCGATTAAACGAAAAGCCGAAACAGATAACTTTGAGCAAGCCTTTGTTCGTATCGTAAAGGGGGAGGCCATATGAGGATGCTGACGTTTGCCCATCGTACTGCGAAAGAAATATTGCGTGATCCGCTGAACTTGGCGTTTGGATTGGGCTTCCCGCTTGTGTTGCTGGTATTACTCAGCGCTATTCAATCGAGTATACCGGTTTCTCTATTTGAAATACAACATTTAACACCCGGAATCACGGTGTTCGGATTGGCTTTTATGTCTTTGTTCTCGGCTACGTTGATCGCCAAAGACAGAGGCACCTCCTTTTTGCAACGTTTATATACAACGCCTCTGACTCCGGTGGATTTCATATTCGGTTATACCTTGCCGATGCTTCCGATTGCACTTATGCAGAGCGTGATCTGTTACGTAGCGGCGATCGTACTGAAACTCCCAATCACTTGGAATATCGTGTATGCCGTGATAGGGCTTATTCCCGTAGCACTTCTCTATATTGCCATTGGGCTGTTATGCGGCAGCATGCTGACCGATAAGCAGGTTGGCGGTATTTGCGGGGCATTGCTCACAAATTTGTCTGCGTGGTTGTCGGGCATTTGGTTTGATCTTGAACTGGTGGGAGGCGCCTTTAAAAAGGTTGCTTATGCGCTTCCGTTTGTTCACGCAGTTGAAATGGAACGGTCAATATTGGCAGGCGAGGTGAATGGCGTATTTGGGCACCTTGCTTGGGTGTGTGGATATGCATTCGTTTTGTTGTCGCTTGCAATTGTGTTATTTTTGCGTCAAATGAAAAAACAGTAAGGAAGAATGCAAAATGGAATTTTCCGAAAAATTACAAGAACTCCGCAAGCGAAATCAAATGACACAAGAAGAGTTAGCGGCAAAATTATTTGTTTCGCGCACGGCTGTTTCGAAATGGGAATCGGGAGGGGGATACCCCAATTTATCTTCACTCAAAGCGTTGGCCGCCATTTTTTCGGTGACGGTGGACGAACTGTTATCATCGGGTGAATTGCTGGTGTTAGCGGAAGAAAACAAAAACGATCGCGAACGTCATTTCCGTGACTTGGTTTTTGGATTTTTGGATGTTGGCGCGGTGCTTTTGATGTTTTTACCGCTGTTTGCCCAACGAACGAATGCGACTGCTGAAGCCGTGTCTTTGCTTGCGCTTCATACCGAATGGGTGTTTCTTAAACCGATATATATTGTTTGTATTGTCGCAATGTTTTTGTGGGGCGTTTTAACGCTGGCGTTGCAACCGTGCTGTTGTGCGTTTTGGGTGAAAATCAAAGGAAAAGTATCTTTATTGTTAAATACCACCATCCTGCTTTTGTGCATTCTCGGATTGCAGCCGTATGCGGCAGTTTTGCTATTCGCTTTTTTTGTGATGAAGGTGTTAATTGCGGTAATACGCCGATGACACGTTTCGTGTCGCACTTGTGAAAGTTGGTTTCTTGAAAAAACAAATTTCCTCCCGTACGATGCTGTTAAACATTATACGGGAGGTTTTTTCTTTGAAAAAAATATTCAGCGTAGCGTCCGTCACTTTCACGGCTTTTGTGGTGTGGACATTACTTGTGCTGTCAGTGGACGTAGCAGCGATTGGACCGAGGGGATCTGTCGTTGGGATTTCATCTGTGAACAACTTTTTTCATACACTTACGGGTGTGCATATGGAACTGTACGTCATAACGGATTGGTTGAGCTTGATACCGATCGCAGTGGTGTTTGGTTTTGCCATACTGGGACTGTTCCAATGGATTAAACGAAAAAATATGCTCAAGGTGGATGCTGATATTTTGGCTCTTGGCGTATTCTATATTCTTTTATTTGCGTGTTATTTTCTTTTTGAGCTGGTAGTTATCAATTATCGCCCAACATTGATAAACGGATATTTAGAGGCTTCCTATCCGTCTTCCACTACGTTGCTTGTTTTATGTGTGATGCCGACAGCAATGGCGCAATTCAAATGGCGTATACAAAATGCGATACTTAGGCGATGCACAGTGACACTGACTGCAATTTTCACAGTGCTCATGGTTGTCGGCAGGTTGTTATCCGGCGTGCATTGGCTGAGTGATATCATTGGTGGGGTGTTGCTGAGCATGGGCTTGGATGCGTTGTATATCGCTGCTTGTAAATTATTGAACGGGAGCCGCAATGTGAAGGTTTAATAAGAGTCAAAAAGAGCCTTGTCGGTATATCGACAAGGCTCTTTTTCTTATGAACAACTATTCTTTAAAATATCCAATACCAGTTGATAGGTGCGGGCGGTGGATGAAATGCTCAAGCGCTCGCCGGTAGTGTGAATATCTTTCATATTGGGACCGATGGAAATGCAATCTAAACCGGGTAATTTTTCAGAAAAAAGACCGCATTCCAATCCTGCGTGGATAGCAACGATTTGCGGTTGAGTACCAAACAGGTTAACATACGATTGTACGGCAAGGTCGCGGAGCGGCGATTCTTTCCGATATGCCCAACCGGGGTATTCACCGCTGCAAGTAACAGTGCCGCCGATTTCTTTGAACAAACAAATAAGGCGATCACGTAACATTGCTTTTTGCGATTCTACAGAACTGCGTACGGAAAACGTTGCGCGTAATGCATCGTCATTTAAGCGTAGCACACCGAAATTCAGCGAGGTTTGTACCAGGTTCGGAATATCGGGGCTCATAACCTGGACACCGCTCGGAGCGGTAAGCAGCATGCATAAAATGCGATCGGTGCTCGCGATGTCGGTAGAAGAGGCTTTGGTTGATTCGTTTTCGCACCACGTTACCGTTACGGCAGGATCGGTAGTAGCCAATTCGTTTTTAAAGGTGGTTTCGCACTGCTTGATGATCGCTTTACATACGGCGACGGAGTCTGCGGGAATCAATACTTCGGCAGTTGATTGCAAAGGTATTGCGTTTTCGACTACACCACCATTTAGCGCGAGTATTGAAAATTCACACTCTTTTCGCAACGCATGCAGTAGGCGTCCCAACAACTGTATGGCATTGCCGCGCCCTTTGTGGATTTCAACGCCCGAATGTCCGCCGAGCAAACCGTTTACCGTTATGGAACAACGTACACCATCAGCGGTATGTCTTGTGATCGGTAAGACGCCCTCTACGCGTATACCACCGGCGCAGCTGACCGTGAAAATGCCTTCTTCTTCCGAATCAAGATTCAGCATACGCCGTCCTTGAAGTGGTGTGGCATCCAGCGCAAAAGCACCGTCCATACCGGTTTCTTCATCTGTTGTCAGCACGACCTCAAGCGGTGGGTGTGCCAGGAAATCGTCATCCAAAATCGCCAGTGCCATAGCAACGGCGATTCCGTTATCGCCACCGAGCGATGTATTAACGGCGTGTATCCAGTCGCCTTCCACGATGACCTCCAACCCTTGCGTTGCCATATCGATCGGGTTATCCGGTGTTTTGGCACATACCATATCCAAATGTCCCTGTAAAATAACGGCAGGAGCATTCTCATAGCCAACGGATCCATCCTTGAAAAGAATCACGTTATTGGCGTCGTCACGCAGATAGCGAAGATGACGTTTTTTAGCAAAGTCAACGCAAAAATCGGCAATTTGATCGGTGTTGCCGGATCCGTGCGGGATAGAACAAATCTGTTCGAAAAAACGGAATACGTTACGTGGTTCATATCGATCTAATTGATTCATATACATACAACCCTTAACTTAAATAGCGTATTTTGTAAAGAGAAACGTTGCTTTTATTATAGCAAATAACCCTATACGAGTAAAGAGGATTTTTGCGGTAAAAAACGATATTCTGTGGTAACGCTGATATTTTGATACGATATATAGATTTTTCCTTGACAGTAACGCTTTAGGGAGGTATAATTTATAAGTGGGTGAAAAGGCAAGATGTGATGGTCGGTGTCGTTGCATTTATGAACTCACTCGGTTGTTTGATTTACTCTTTCCGTTTATGGAAAGTTACTTTTGATGACAACAATATACCCGCATTTTAGTACGAATTTGAAGTTTGACAAATGAACAAACAGGAGGTGTTCACAACAAGTGGTTGAGTACATTTTAGTAGGTCTGGGCGCCTTGGCTGTCGGCGGCGGTGTCGCCGGAACGGTTGCTTTTAAAGCCGGCGTTTCTCATAGACGCAAAACAGCAGAAGCTGCCATTGGTTCGGCAGAAGCAGAGGCTGAGCGGATCTTAAAAGATGCAAAAGCATCAGCGGAATCCAAGAAAAAGGAGACCTTACTTGAAGCAAAAGACGAAATTCATCGTCTGCGTAATGAATCCGAGCGTGAACTGAAGGAACGTCGCAATGAGGTTGTTCGTCAAGAACGCCGTATTCAACAGAAAGAAGAATCCCTCGATCACAAGATCGAAAACTACGAGGCAAAAGAAGAAGCCATTGCCAAAAAACAACGCGAGATCGATTCGCGTTTGCAGGATGTTGAAAACCTGAAAAAAGGTCAGTTCGAAATGCTGGAACGCATTTCCGGCTTCACCGTCGAGCAGGCCAAAGAGTATTTGTTGAAAAGTCTTTCCGAAGAGCTGTCACACGAGAAAGCCCTCAAAATCAATGAGTTTGAGGCACAGTATAAAGAAGAAGTGGACCTTCGCGCGCGCAAATTGATTTCTCACGCGATTCAGCGTGTTGCTGCCGATCAGGTTTCCGAAACAACAGTTTCGGTCGTTCCGCTTCCCAACGATGAAATGAAGGGCCGCATTATTGGTCGTGAAGGTCGGAATATCCGCACGATTGAAACAATGACCGGCGTTGATCTGATTATTGACGATACACCGGAAGCCATTACCTTGTCCGGCTTTGATCCGGTTCGCCGTGAAATTGCTCGTATTGCGTTGGAGCGACTGATCTCTGACGGTCGTATTCATCCCGCCCGCATTGAGGAAATGATCGAAAAAGCACGCCGCGAGGTGGAGGCAACGATCAAGGCGGAGGGCGAACGTGCCGTACTGGAAACCGGTTTGCACGGTATTCATCCCGAAGTTATGAAATTGCTTGGACGTTTGCGTTACCGCACCAGTTATGGTCAGAACGTCTTGAACCATTCTATGGAAGTAGCGTTCTTGTCCGGCATTATGGCCAGTGAGCTTGGTATTGATCCTGAAGTTGCTCGTCGTGCCGGTTTGTTGCATGATATCGGTAAGGCGGTCGACCACGAGATCGAAGGCTCGCACATTGAGATTGGTGTTGACATTGCTCGCAAGTATAAAGAGAGCGAAGCAGTTGTTCATGCCATTCAGGCGCATCATGGCGATGTCGAGGCAACGACGGTTGTTGCTTGTTTGGTACAGGCTGCGGATGCTATTTCCGCTGCTCGTCCCGGCGCCCGCCGCGAGAATTTAGAAAACTATATTAAGCGTTTGGAAAAACTGGAAGAAGTGGCAAATGAATTTGAAGGCGTTGAGCGTTCGTTTGCGATCCAGGCAGGCCGCGAAATTCGCATTCTCGTTCGTCCCGACGTTGTCAGTGATGATAAGATGACGTTGCTTGCACGCGATATTGCGAAGAAAATTGAGGATTCACTTGATTATCCCGGTCAGATCAAGGTTCATCTCGTTCGAGAGAATCGTGCAGTCGATTACGCGAAATAACAATAAACGGTGTCCTAAAAAGGACACCGTTTGTGCTATAGAAGGAAGAGTAGCATGAATATATTATGTGTCGGCGATGTCGTGGGTTCAGCCGGTTGCGCGCATTTGGAAAAAGTATTGCCGGCGGTAAGACGCCAATATGCCGTAGACGTGTGTATTGTCAACGGCGAAAACTCCGCGGATGGCAATGGCATTACTCGTGTGTCGGCTGAACGGCTGTTTACTTGCGGTGCGGATGTGATTACGACCGGTAATCATGTTTTCAGACGCCCGGAAGTATATGACCTGTTAGATGAAAAAAACGGTGTATTGCGACCTGCTAACTATCCGACATCCGCACCGGGAAGCGGCGTTTTCATAATTGATAAAGGTCGATACCGTGTTGCGGTCATCAATTTGCTGGGACTCGTGTATATGGAGCCGTTAGCTTGTCCGTTTGAAACGCTTGACTCATTGCTTGCTGATCCGGAGTTGCCGATTTGCCGCATTGTCGATTTCCATGCTGAAGCAACCGCCGAAAAGAAAGCTCTCGGTTTTTATGCGGATGGGCGTGTTACAGCGGTCCTTGGTACGCACACGCACGTGCAAACGGCTGACGAACAGGTTTTAGACGGTGGTACAGCGTTTATTTCTGATATCGGTATGAGTGGACCGATTCGTTCGGTTTTGGGTGTTCGTCCCGAGCTCGCTGTTTCCAAAATGAAGGACAAACTTCCGGTCCGTTTCGCAGTGGCAGACGGTAACTGTACCATGAACGCGGTACTCTTAACGGTCGACGAAAAAAGCGGAAAAACAACGCAAATCACACGTTTGGATATTCGTTGACACTTGCGTAATCGCCCTTAAAATGCTATACTATGTATGTTACGGCGCCTTGCGGCAACACTAACTGCCGGAGGCGAGAAACATGGGCGAACAACAAAACCAAATATCCGAATCCGTGCGTCCCGCATCGGATTTGCAACAGGTGCTCAAGGATGTTGTGGAAAACGGTTCGGTTACCACGAGTAACGGGGAACATTGTCTGCATTGCTTGACGATCATTGGGCAGATTGAAGGACATTATGCGTTGCCGGGTGATAATAAGACAACAAAATATGAGCATGTTCTGCCACAGTTGGTAGCGATCGAAGAAAGTCAGGATATTGACGGTTTGCTTATCTTGCTCAACACGGTCGGTGGCGATATCGAAGCGGGATTGGCTTTGGCGGAACTCATCGCCGGTATGACCAAACCGACAGTTTCGTTGGTACTGGGCGGCGGTCATTCTATCGGGGTACCGTTAGCGGTATCTGCAAAACGGTCGTTTATTGCTCCGTCTGCTACGATGACGATTCACCCGGTGCGTGTTAACGGCCTTGTTTTGGGCGTTCCGCAAGCCTTTGCACATTTTCAGCGAATGCAGGATCGAATCATTCGGTTTGTTACGGAGCATTCTTGTATTGAACACGATCAGTTTACCAACCTGTGTATGAATACCGATGAAATGACGACGGATATGGGGACGGTTTTGGACGGCAGGGAAGCCGTGTCGGTAGGATTGATCGACGAGATCGGTTCGTTATCACAAGCATTGTGCGCATTACACGATATGATTGAAAGCAGCCGTTAACGGCTGTTACATAATTCTAAGGGAGGGTCATTTGTGGCTCAAAAACGCAAGTCTTCTAAAAAAACTACAGCCTCACACGCCAAAGGAAGAACGGAGTCGAAGCAAAGTAAATCGACTTCGCAGAGCGCCAAAAATCAATCGGCTGCCGTATTACTGTTTGCCGGTGCGATCCTGTTGCTGTGCATCACCCTGATTGAAGGTGCCAGTCTGTGGGGTTGGTTACATAATTTGGTGCTTGGCTTGTTTGGTGTTTGTGCTTATCTGTTGCCCTTCTTGATTGGCTACGTGGCTGTTATGTGTGCATTAGAGCGGAATTACGGCAGCGTCAGAGGAAAGGTATGGCAGGCAATCGTATTGATCGTTGTCTTGGGCAGTACCATTCAGCTGTTCCGTATGGACGTGTCTAATATCGGTTATCTGGATACCATTCTGGACTCGTGGGAAGCGGGAAAAGAGAACCGCGGTGGCGGCGTAATGGGTGCTGTAATCGGATATGCTATGGAATATCTGTTTACCGATGTTGGTTCAAAAATTATTATGATTTTGGGAACTTGCGTCTTTTTAATGTTGGTAACGGGTACGCCTATTTTCACGCTGCTGCGTGCATTGTGGAAACCGGTTAAATCGACGAAGGAAACGATAGAAAATGCGATGGAAGCCGCAATGGATACGGCTGCGCAAAATGGTAAAACTGCCAAGATTGACGTAGAGCTTGGCGGCGGATATCCCGATGAGATCACCCGTGATTCGGTTATTGTCGCAGAGCCGGAAACCAAACGATCTGACAAAGGTGCCGCTCTGCAAAAAATGTCAGAGGAATTGTATGCTGATTCCGAGGAAGACAAAGAGCCGCCGAAGGCTGAAGAGCCTGAAACCGAAACTGAAACTGAAACTGAACTCGAAAAACCGGTTGAGAAAAAGCAGGAAGAAGCGGATACGTATTGTTATCCGCCCTTGTCGTTGTTGAACGAGTCGAAATCTATGGACGAATGTGCTGCTGCGCGTGAGCAGACCGCTACCGCCGACTTGCTGATTCAAACGCTCAACGAGTTCGGTGTCAGTGCAAAAGTGATTGATATTTCTTGCGGTCCTACCGTAACGCGGTATGAATTACAGCCGAGCGCCGGTGTTAAGATTAGCCGTATTACGGGCCTTGCCGATGATATTGCGCTTCGTTTGGCAGCGACCGGCGTTCGTATTGAGGCGCCGATCCCGAATAAGGCGGCAATCGGTATTGAAGTGCCGAATAAGGTGAGCGGCTCCGTTTGCCTGCGTGATTTGATTGGCTCCAAAGATTTTGAAGACCCAAAAAGCAAGTTGAGAGTGGCACTCGGTAAAGATATCGGCGGACAGATCGTGTTGGCGGATCTTGCCAAAATGCCCCACTTGCTGATTGCCGGTACGACCGGTTCCGGTAAGTCGGTGTGTACGAACTCTATGATCCAAAGCGTCTTGTTCCGTGCTCGCCCGGAGGAAGTTCGCTTGCTTTTGATTGACCCGAAACAGGTAGAATTCGGCGTTTATAACGGTATTCCGCATTTGTTGGTTCCCGTTGTTACCGATCCCCGCAAGGCTTCAGGTGCGCTCGGTTGGGCTGTGAATGAAATGCTTCGTCGTTACAAGCTGTTTGCTGAAAACAGTGTGCGTGACTTGACGGCGTATAATGAGGCGGCTAAAACAAGTGATACACTTGAGGTGTTACCGCAGATCTTAATAATTATCGATGAGTTGGCGGATTTGATGATGGTTGCCGCTAACGAGGTTGAAAGCAATATTTGCCGTTTGGCGCAGATGGCACGTGCGGCGGGTATGCACTTGGTAATTGCTACACAACGTCCGTCGGTTGACGTTATCACCGGTTTGATCAAAGCCAACATTCCGTCGCGTTTGGCATTGACTGTGGCGTCGGCGGTTGACTCCCGTACCATTCTCGATACCGGTGGTGCAGAAAAACTACTCGGAAAAGGCGATATGTTGTTTATGCCGGTTGGTTTTGCGAAACCGATGCGTGTTCAGGGGTGCTTTGTTGGTAACCGCGAGGTGGAATCGGTTGTTGATTTCTTGAAATCTACCGAATCACAACAGTATGACGAAGCGGTTATCGAGGAAATTAATCGTCAAGCAGAAGCGGCGGAGAAATCCTCCAAATCTACCGGAGATGCCGACGAAGGAGCAACCGGCGGTGGGGACGAGATGCTGCCGCAGGCGATTGAAGTGGTGGTCGAAGCCGGAATGGCGTCCACCTCTTTGCTGCAAAGACGTTTACGTTTAGGGTATGCGCGTGCAGGGCGTATTATAGACGAAATGGAACAACGCGGTATCGTTGGCCCTCATGAGGGCAGTAAACCTCGTCAGGTCTTGATTACGCGCCAGCAATGGTTGGAAATGAATATGAATCGTGCAGATGACGATGCGGTCGTCGAGGAATAAACGATGGCAAAGCGAAAACGCAGCAGTAAAGCAACGCGTTATCGTAACCGTATAACGCTGGCAAGTGCCGTTTTGTCTGTTATTGTCTTGTGCGTGCTGATAACGGTAAACGGCTCACTTCAGTTGCCGTTTCTGCCAACGTGGGAGAGCCTTTACAATGCAGTGGGGCTACATAGTTCTCCTCCACCGGAGGGTGAGTTACGCGTAACGGTGTTGGATGTCGGCAATGCAGATTGTATTTTACTTCAAAACGGCGAGAAAAACGCTTTGATCGATGCCGGTGAGAATAATGATGACGATGCGGTACTCTCTGCGTTAAAGAACGCAGGGGTTACCAAATTGGATTATGTAATCGCGACACATGCCGATGCCGATCACATCGGTGGTATGGATACGGTGATTCGTAATATTCCCATCGACACCTTTTTGATGTCTTTTATGCCGAAAGGTCATACACCGACAACACGTACCTATGAGCGTATGTTGGAGGCAATGGTGGATTGCAACGTGTTTCCTACTGAAGCGGAACACGGCGCGGTTTATTCTTTCGGTGAAGCCACTATCACGATTTTAAGCGGATTGAGTGATTATACCGACACGAACGATCAATCGGTCGTTTGCCTGGTGTCACACGGGGAAATGGATTTTCTGTTCACGGGAGATGCCGGCAAAGAGGTCGAATGTGAAATTCTTAATGCTGTTCCCACGTTGGATGTTGAGGTGCTCAAGGTTGGGCACCACGGAAGTTCTACCTCCAGCGACGGCAGCTTTATCCGTCATATATCTCCGGATATTGCAGTGATTACCTGTGGGTATAATAATTCTTACAATCATCCTCATTCCGTGACGTTGCAAACACTCAAGCGGAATGCGGTTGAGGTGTATCGCAGTGATCTAAATGGTAAGATCGTACTTACCAGTGACGGCACAACCGTTACCGTCAAGACGGAAAAAGAATAGAGGTGGACATCAGTGCGGTATGCTATTGATCGATTTGAAGGTAAACAAGCGGTACTGCAGGATGATAATGGTAGTTGTCTTGTTGTTGATAAAAGTTTGCTGCCACCTGACGTGGAGCAAGGTGACGTTTTAGCGTACTGTGATGGACGCTACTGCCACAATCGTGCGGAAACCTCTGCTCGACGTGATAAACTGTATCGTCTTGAACAATTATTACGAGGAAAAGGAAAGGATGCATAACTATGAAAAAAATCTGGGCAATTTTAGCGGGTGCGGCTGCTGTTACGGCTGCAGCAGTTTATTTGAACAATAAGAAAAAACAGAACACGATGCTTGTTTCGCAGGAGTTTGACGAGGAATCGCCCGAAAACGACGAGGAACAAGCCGCGGTTGAGCAAGAATGAGTAACGAAGCGTTTTCCCGTACAGAACAGTTGCTTGGCTCTGATGCGATGCAGCGACTTTCGGCGGCGCGTGTTGCAGTTTTTGGCATCGGCGGTGTCGGTGGCTATGTTGCGGAGGCGCTTGCGCGTAGCGGCGTGGGCGCACTGGATCTGTTCGATAACGATACCGTTTGCGAAAGCAATCTGAATCGTCAAATCATCGCTTTACACAGTACCATTGGTCAGTATAAAGTGGATGCTATGAAAGCGCGTATTGCTGATATTGCACCCGCCGTAAAGGTGGAAACGCACCGCTGCTTTTATATGCCGGACAACGCTGACGAATACCCTTTTGACGACTATGACTACGTTGTCGATGCAGTGGACACCGTCACGGCAAAACTGACGATTATTGAACGTGCTGAAAAAGCAGGGGTGCCGGTAATCAGTTGTATGGGTACGGGGAATAAGTTGGATCCGTCGCAACTGAAAATTGCGGATATTTCCAAAACATCGGTTTGTCCGCTTGCCCGCGTGGTGCGTCGCGAATTGCGTGCGCGGGGTATTGCTCACGTCAAGGTGGCGTATTCAACAGAAGAGCCGGTGAAGTCAGATACCGCCACACGTACTCCCGCAAGTGTTACGTTTGTGCCTGCGTCTGCAGGATTGTTGATAGCAAGTGAAGTGGTACGTACTTTAATAAAAAAGAGCTGAATGCCGAAGCATTCAGCTCTTTTTGTTAACAACCGCAGTGGTCGTCGCCCTTCGGCGGGAAAAACTCGTCAACAGGGAAACACATTTTTTTGAACATATCGCACGGGTTTTCGGTGTTCGGGCAGCATTCCTTCGTCGGCATACAGAAGTCGTAAATCGGCATCAACATTTGCACGTTGCGAATGAGCTGAACAATGGTGAAGATGCCTAAGGTAACCAAAACGACCTTTTCGGTATCGTTGTCAACAAAACAACCGCCGAACCGTTCGCATACGCTTACAGGAATAGCAGATGCACAGCAATCGCACCGACAACCAAAGTTGCATTTCTCAACCAACCGTGCAGACAGCACGACGGGCTCTGCAATCTGAACGGTGCATCGCGGCATATTTTGCGTCGGCATTTCCTGACGGTCACAGTGATCGGGGCTGAACTCGCTGGCAAATACTTTTACATTGCCTTCGCTGCCGAACAGGATGACCTTTTTCTGGAACACGGCAACACCGTCGATTTGACAGCAGCCGCTTCCGTGACCTGCATATACCTCTACCGTTACCTTAAAGAAGAACGTGAGGTCGCAGGAATAATAGCCATGATTAAAGGGAAGAGCTTCCACGTCGATGTAGGTGGACAAGACTTCTGCCTTTTTGGCTCGGATACTGACGGCATGGTCGATCACCATTTGATCGCGTTCTGTAAAAAATACGCGCAGATCTTCCAGGCAATCTTTATCCGAACAAGAATCGTATACTCGTCCGGCATCCACACAAACGGCATCTTTACATCCGCTGTTTTGCATGTACTTGTTGTTATCAGCCATTAAAAATCCTCCTATGTCTATGATGATAGGGGATGCCATTAGTGTAATGGTAACCCTTCACTGTCATCATATGACGTAGGAGGTTTTATGTGCTATGCTTTTTCGAAGTGTTCCTCGGTTTCGTCGGGAATCCCCAGCGCTTGATTGATCAAAGCTTGTAATTCGGGATGTTGGCGATAGGCATCAATCAAAAGCACCTCGTGGTCCGTTAACGTCGGTTTAGGCAACAAAGAGGCGGGTACGCCACCATCGCGAAAGACGAAGTGGCGGTTGGTGCTACGATCCTCGAGAAGCTTTCGTAAGGGATACGCCGCATCTCCGTTCAACAGATAGTCCAAGGACACATCAAAATATTCGGCAATCTTTTTGGCTATGTTCATACGGGGAGGCGTATCGATGCCTTGCTTGTAGTTCTTATACCAGTTTGATACCGTTCCTTTGCTGAATCCGATTTCTTGACTGGCTTTGGTAGGAGTAATTTGCTTGCTATCACATAACGCTTTGAATCGTTCAAAAAACATACATACACCTCCAAAATTTTTCAAAAAGCGCTTGACAAGTTCAAAATAATGAACTATAATGGTTAAAAAGAGCGATATATTGAACTTGCGCAGTTAGTAAACTATATATACAACAATAATATCACAAAAAAGTTTAGGATTCAACTATCTTTTTGGAGGCGAAGTCTGTGTTTGTATATCGAACCGTTAAAGAGAAGTTCTACTTGGAAGAATACGGCCCGTATCACGGTTACGGTATTTGTGTGGAAAATGAGGCGGGGGAGATAATAGACGTGATCTCTGATATTTCGGCAGAAGAAAGCGTCGTGTCGGAACTCGAAGCACGCGGGACCTGGGGGGGAGTGGGGCCTCATCAGGGGTGGGGAGTTGTGG
>JAZQTM010000094.1:0-5721 GCA_045630765.1 Acutalibacteraceae bacterium
CCCCCCCCGCGAGACAGGCCAGGCCGCTTTTTGCAGTCGTTATTCGGAGTCAATGGTCGGTAACGCGAGGAGGTCGTCTGCCTCGGCGGCTTCGACACCTTCCACGTTACGCAGGTTTTTGAGGATGATACCGTTGCGGTGGCGGGCATCGTCCAGCACGTTGCCGGCTTCGTCCACTTTCTTTTTGGCTTTTTCCAAAAGGCCTTCGAATTTATCGTACTGGGTTTTTACGGCGCCCAGTACTTTCCATACTTCGGCGGCGCGTTTATCAAGTGCAACCGTACGGAAGCCGATGCGCAGGGTGTTTAAGAAGGCGGTGATGGTGGTGGGACCGCAAATCATAATACGGTACTTGTTTTGCAGTTCTTCTGCCAGTCCCGGGCGGCGCAGCACTTCGGCATACAAGCCTTCGGTCGGCAAGAACATAATGGCAAAATCGGTAGTTTTCGGCACGTCGATGTACAGATCGGCGATGGTTTTTGCTTCGTTGCGAATGGTGCGTTCGAGTGCTTTGGTAGCCGCTTCGGCAGCCTCTTTATCGGCTTTTTCCGCCGCATCCACCAAACGCGCGTAATCCTCTTGCGGGAATTTGGAGTCGATGGGCAACCAGATATAGGTGCCGTCCTCGTCGCGCGAGGGAATCTTGACCGCAAACTCCACCAGCTCGCGGTTGCCGCGAATGGATACGTTCTGCGCGTACTGTTCGGCGGTGAGCGTTTGCTCCAAAATGTTGCCGAGCTGGACTTCTGCCCACGTGCCGCGCGCTTTCACGTTGGTGAGTACGCGTTGCAGATCGCTGACGCCGCTGGCAAGTTTTTTCATTTCACCAAGCGATTTATACACGCTTTGCAACTGCTCGCCGACCGTCTTAAAGCTGGAGTCCAAACGCTTTGTTAACGTGCTTTGCAGTTTTTCATCCACCGTTTCCCGCATTTGGTCGAGTTTTTTCTCGTTACTTTCCTGTAAGCCGCGTACGGCGGTGGTGAGGGTGGCATTTAATTTTTCCTGATGTTCACCGGAGACTTTTAAGGATTCCTTTTGTCCCTCGGTGATGGTCTGATTCATTTCTTTTAAGGCGCCGCTGATTTCCTGACGGGTACTGCGCACCTCGTCACGCAAGCGGCGTTCCGATTCTTCCAAGTGTTCGCGAGAGTCGGTTTTTGGCTTGCGGATGAGTAATAAAATTTGCAGGACGATCACCAGTGCCAGCAGAGCCGCTATCACATACAGTTCCATCGTTATTCAAGCTCCTGTAATTCTTCCTGTTCTTTTTTCTCCGGCTTGTTGTTTTTGCCGTCTTTAATGACCTTAACATCGTCGCGGTGCAACGAGATGGGCGGTGAATCGGGCGCTTTTTCCAGTCGCACCTTCAGGTTCCCCGAGAGAATATTCACTTCAACGACCGTGCCGCGCCCATCGGGCGTGTTGACCAAAGCACCTTGCTTGGGCGTTACTTTGATGAGTGAAGAGTAGGTATCTTGCTCATACTTTAAGCAGCACATCAATCTGCCGCAAGAGCCCGAAATTTTCGTGGGGTTGAGGGATAAGCCCTGCTCTTTCGCCATTTTAATGGATACCGGCTGGAAATCGGGCAGGAACTGGGCGCAACACAACGGTCTGCCACAGATGCCGAGTCCGCCCAGCATTTTGGCTTCGTCACGCACACCGACCTGGCGCAACTCGATGCGGGTGTGGAACAAGCCGGCAAGATCTTTAACAAGGTTGCGGAAATCCACACGTCCTTCGGCGGTAAAATAAAAGAGAATTTTGGAATTGTCAAAGGCGTATTCTGCGCTGATAAGTTTCATATCCAGATTATGTGCGGCAATGCGTTCCTCGCAAAGTTTCAATGCTGATTCTTCTTTTTCAGCGTTTTCCTTGGCGTGGCGCACGTCGTCGGCTGTTGCCGGGCGAACGACCGCTTTGAGAGGCTGGATAATCTCGGCATCTTCCATGTCACGGTTTTCCATCACGACTTCACCGCACTCCAAACCGCGCGAGGTTTCCACAATGGCGTAATCGCCCTTGTGGAAGGTGTGACCTGCGGAAGCGAAATAATACACTTTTCCCATGTTCTTAAAGCGAACACCGATGATGTTGGTCATAATGACTCCTTCCTATCGTCCTGCGGCGCGTCTGAGTCGCGCGCAGAAAATGGTTAAAAATAACGTGTGGTTCATATTGAAGAACCGTGCTGTTTGCAATTCCTCGATCACGGCGATCAGTGATAACAACTGTCCGCGCGTCAGTGAGCGGGAGAGTGCTTTGGCGGTTTCGTCGGACGTTCCCAAAAAGGATGTGTGACCGAATTTGGCGACCAAAGCATCGCGAAAGATTAGTTTAAGACCGCTGAGCACTGCCGATACACGCTCTTTTTGTTTTTCGAGCGGGGCTGTGGCAGTGAGCAGTGACAACTCCGTGGGAGCGGTAACGGCCGAGGCAATAGTCGGTAACAGTTGTAAAATATCCTGATACGAGCCGTCCGATAACCCGTCGAGTGCTTGTCCGATAATACCGCCCCACAGTGAAGCGGCACGGGAGAGTTCTTCCTCCGCCACGTTCGGCAGATGACGGCGCAACACAGCGACGGCTTCTTCTGCCGACACACTGCCGAGCGGTACGGCAAATACGCGCGAACGGATGGTGTCGAGCAGTTGGGAGCGCTGTTCGCAGATGAGAATAAAGCGCACGTGCGGTGGCGGTTCTTCCAACACCTTGAGCAACGCGTTTTGTGCTTGCTCGGTCATATTTTGTACGTCGTACAAAATGAAAACACGCACCGCTGCTTCGTTCGGTCGTACGTAGACCTCTTCCCGCAAATCGCGGATGACGTCAATATGGAACGATCGCGCTTCACCGCCGCCCCCGATCTCGGTGATGTCGGGGTGGTTTCCGGAAAACGCTTTGTGACAAGCGGTGCAAGTGCCGCAGGGTTTTTCGTTGAGGGAACGGCATACCGCCGCCGCGGCGAGTTGTCGCGCCAAGGTGCGTCGCCCGCTTCCTTTAGGACCTTCCAGAAGAATAGCGTGCGGAAACGCACCGGTATCCAATCGGGAGGAAAGCAGAGCTTTCGCCGCCGAATTACCCGCAAAAACAGAGCCGTCCGGTAACGTCCAGTTCATACGCTCTCCTCCTCTCAATCCATACTTAATATAAGTATACCGCACTTTTGTTCGTCTGACAAGAATTTTCTTGACTTTTATACCGCAAAGCCGTACCATTTTTATAGTTAAAACGTTAAGGAGGGAGACCGTGAAAAGAGTTTACGGAAACGTCGGGCTGTTGCTTTGTTTGATTGCGACAGTGTCGCTTGGTTTGACCGCCGCGTTCGGCGTGAAAACACCGAAAAAGACGGATGATGTATCGGTAGTGGCGAGCTTTTATCCGTTGTATACCGTAGCGCTGAACGTTGTCGGCACGTGTGACGGCGTGACGGTTTCCTGCCTTACTGCGCCGCAAACGGGATGCTTGCACGATTATCAGCTATCCCCTGCCGAGCGCGCCACGCTCGGCGAAGCGGATGTGCTGATACAAAACGGCGGCGGCACGGAATCGTTTTTGGAAGCCGCGCTGGATGCGTTGCCGGAGCTCACTGTCATTGACACTTCTGCTGAGTTAGACTTGTTGGTTTGCGAAGAGCACGATCACGGACACGACCACGATCACAGCGAAAATGCGCATCTGTGGGTGGATCCCGACTTGTATGCCGAGCAAGTAAAGCGGGTGCGTGACGGATTGTGTGCGGCGGATCCCGCCCACGCGGCGGAATACACCGCAAACGCAAAAACGTATTTGAAAAAAATCGCGGAGATGGAACAGAAATTAACAGAAGTGACCATTCCCTACACTCACGCTTTGCTTTTTCACGATTCCGTAGCCTATGCGGCGAAGGCTCTGCACCTCGAAGCGGTCGCCACGGTTCCCATCGGCGAGAATGAGGCTGCCTCTGCCGCCGAGTTGGTGGAGATAGCGGATGCGCTGAAAGGGAAAGCGGTAGTGCTTCTCTATGACGATCAATACACGGTATTGCACGAATCCTTAGCGGGATATGCCGACAAGGCGGCAATCGTGCAATGGAATATTGCCGCAAAACCGATAAGCGGTGTGGCGGCAAAGGATGCGTGGCTGTTTGCCATGCAACAGAATATTAAAGCATTAAAGGAGGCGGCGGCATGAGTTCGTGCGGATTGCATTGTTTGAAAATTTCACATATCGGCGTGCAAACGGACGGACACACGTTGCTCAAAGACGTCAATTTGCACGTGCACTGCGGCGAGCTGACCGCCATTATCGGTCGTAACGGCGCGGGAAAAACGACGTTGCTCAAAGCAATTTTGGGAGAGATCCCGCACACGGGCAGCGTAGCGTTTTCCGGTCACAACGGTACGCCCGTGGTGGGTGGCAAGCCGCGCATCGGGTACGTGCCGCAAGCATTATCAATCGACCGAAACACCCCCGCCTCGGTGTACGACGTGTTACTGTCGTTGACCGAAGGATATCCGGCGTTTTTCCCCAAACGTCGAAAAACGGTAGACCGTTTCCGCGCGCATCTGGCGCGCTTTCGTGCAGATGAGTTGCTCGATCAGCCGATCGGACGTTTGTCCGGCGGTGAACTGCAACGAGTTTTGCTCGCCGCTGCTACTCTGCCGACACCCGATCTGCTTGTTTTGGACGAGCCGGTTTCGGGCGTAGATAACAGCGGACTTGCTGAATTTTATAGTTTGCTGCAACAGTTAAAAGAGCAAGAAGATATGGTGATCCTGCTCGTTTCCCACGATCTGGAATTTGTGCGCCGACACGCGGACAAGGTCGTTTTACTGGACAAAACCGTTCAGGCGTTCGGCTCGCCGGAGGACGTGTTTGCGACCGAGGCGTTTGGTACGGCGTTTTCGGGAGGTGATGCGCGATGATGCAAGCAATCGGCGATCTGTTTACCTATGATTTTATGCGTCGCGCACTGTTTGGCGTTTTGCTGATGATGCCTCTTTTTTCGCTGCTTGGCACGTTAGTGGTTAACAACGGTATGGCGTTTTTCTCCGATGCGCTCGGTCACTCGGCGCTGACGGGTGCCGCGATCGGGCTGCTGTTCGGATTGGCGGATCCCAGCCCTATAATGCTTGTTTTTGCGATTGTGTTTGCGTTGTTGATGAACACGGTTCGTCATTCGCGCCTTTCTTCCACCGATACGGTTATCGGTGTGTTTGCTTCTTGCGGATTGGCACTGGGCTTGGTGTTGCTTTCGAAAAACAGCAGTTTTTCGGGGTATCAGAGTTTGTTGATCGGTGATATCCTATCCATTACCGAAACGCAACTGTGGATATTGGTGGGCACGTTGTTGGCAGTTATAGTGGTTTGGGTGTTGTGCTTTAACGGCTTTTTTGCCGTGGCGATAAGTCCCTCCCTTGCCAAAAGCAAAGGGCTTGCGACGGTGTGGCTTGATAACTTGTTCGTCGTAGTTATGGCGGCAGTGGTGATGCTGTCGGTGCGGTTGGTGGGACTTTTACTTATCAACGCTATGCTGATCCTGCCCGCGGCAGCGGCACGCAACGTTGCCAAAGATCTGCGCAGCTACGTGGCTTTATCGTTGATCTTTTCGCTCTTTTCCGGTTTGCTCGGCTTGCTTGTATCGTATTTGAACGCGTTTGCGACAGGACCGACCATCGTACTTGTTGGTGCCGCCGTATTTTTCGGCACGTTTTTCATCGCTCGACGCGAAAAAGC
>JAZQTM010000095.1:0-24577 GCA_045630765.1 Acutalibacteraceae bacterium
CAAAGCATCACGCACTTTGTTGAGGCTGTTGAGTTTCACCCACACGCAATCGATAAGTTCTTGCGCTTGTTCGCGAGTGATCTTGCCGCTTTCGATATCCTTAATGTAGTAAGGATACATATATTGGTCGAAACGGCCGGGGGAGATGGAGTGACCGCTGGATTCGATCTGGATGAGCATTTGCACGAACCAGAACGACTGGCACGCTTCGTAGAACGAGGTGGCGCCGTGAGCGGGCACGCGAGAGCAGTTTTCAGCAATCTTCAAGAGTTCTGCTTTGCGCGTATCGTCTGCACATTCGGCGGCTTGCTTACGCGCCAGTTCCGCATAACGGTTGGCGTACAGCTCCACCGCGTCACACGTGATGAGCACGGCATTGAGGAAATGATGGCGTTTAGCGTAATCCGCATCGGTAACGCACAACTTTTTAAGTGCCGCGCGCGCCTCTTCGGCAATACCGCGGTAACCGATCTTCAACACCTTGCCATAGTCGACTGTTACGTGACCGACACCGTTATAGAAGTAGTTACCGGGTGTGAAAATATTATGTTCGATTGCCGTGATGGTTTCCGGCACCATATACGAGGTAGCCAACTCACTGGTGGTGCGCCCTTTCCAATAGGGAAACACCTTACGTAGCGCGTTTTTGGTTTCTTCCGAAATCAAAAACGGGTCAGCGGAACGCGTGGCAAGCGTATCGAACTCCGCTTCCAGCCATTCGTAAGAATACTCCGGGAACAGCTGCGCACCGCGCGGATTCTTGGAGCTGGAACCGACGATCAGTTCGAGCGGGCGAATGGTGATCGGAATATGCGCCAAAATATGTGCAAACGCTTTTGCACGGCGCAGAATGATCGGTTCGCCCTCCGTTTGCTGATACGATTCGGTCAGCAATACTGCACGGTACGGCTCGATCTCGGGCATTTTTTCAAACAAATGCTCAACGAGCTTTGCAATACGCGGGCTTTTTTGAATGTCTTGCGTATAAAAAGTGGACATAATGATACCCTCCCACATTTCATTCTGTACCCATTCTACACGAATCCCACATAAAAGTCAATAGGAAAACCAACAAAAACAAAATAAATTATTACAAAATCAAAGAAAATTTCAAAAATTCAACACACAAAACCAAAAATGTGGAAAGAAAAATACAAAAAACAGAAAAAACCAACATACATTCCACATTTACGTGGCTCACGGTGGAAAAAGAACAGCGGCAGGAAAATAAAAAAACGCCCTGCGAACTAAAATAGTTCGCAGGGCGTTTTAACTTCGTTGAACGATTAACCGTTAACTTTTTTGGCGAGGGCGGACTTTCTCCGTGCAGCCGTGTTCTTGTGCAGGAGTCCCTTCGCAGCGGCCTGATCGATCTTCTTGATAGCGGTTTTAACAAGGAGTTCCTTGTCCTCGGCGCTGTTCTCAATCGCAGCATTAGCCTTCTTGATGTCCGTTTTCAGTTCGGAACGAGTGGCCTTGTTCTGAGCGGTTTTGGCAGCAATTACCTTGACGCGCTTCTTAGCGGATTTAATGTTGGGCATTGTCACACCTCCTCAAAAAAAGAATTACTCTAAATCACGCAGGGTTTATCATAACACGAACTTTACGGAAAATCAATACTTTTTTTCAGAATATTGCGTTTTTTTCTTTTAATACTATATAAATAGGAGATGAGCGATATGCAATTTCGAACCGATTTGGCAATGGAGGCGGTTGCCGATGCGGCGGTGCAGACACAGCAAAAAGGCGGGATAGAGTGGACTACTCTGGATTTAACGGTGGAGGAAGCGACACGTATCGGTAAAACGGCGGGACGGTATATCACGGCAACGGTATCGCCGCTGACCGACGATGAACGGGATCTTGAGAAAAAAGCCGTCCTCCTTGGTGAGGCGTTGCGTCAACTGCTTCCTACAAGCGGATGTGTATTGGTGGTGGGACTCGGCAACGAAGCCATTACACCCGATGCTCTCGGACCGCGCACCGCGTCGATGGTGCTGGCAACGCGTCATATCCAAGGAGAATTCGCTCGCAGCGTAGGACTGGATGATCTGCGACCGACTGTCGTACTAAAACCCGATGTGCTGGGGAATACAGGGGTAGAGAGCAGCGAAATGGTGCGCGGTGTTTGCCGAGTGGTAAACCCCGCCGCCGTGATTGCAGTGGATGCACTCGCGGCACGCAGTGTGGATCGGTTGGGCTGCACGGTACAACTATCCGATACGGGTATTTCACCGGGATCGGGAGTGGGGAACAACCGCAAGGCACTTACCCGCGAAACGTTGAAACTTCCGGTGATCGGCATAGGGGTGCCGACGGTGGTGGATGCGGGCACGCTTGCCAAAGATCTTACGGGAGCAGAGCAAGCGGCGGTATCGCCGCGCGGTGCCGAGATGATGGTGACACCGCGAGAGATCGATCTGATGATCGCGCGTGCGGCACGGTTATTGGCGATGACGATACACGCTGCGCTCCAGCCAACCTATTCACCGTTAGAACTTTTAAGCATAGCCTTGTAAAGTTTCTCATAGGGTAGTATGGGTGAGTAGAATGAAACGACGGATCGTACCCGCGATCGTAACGGTTGCGGTGTGTGGACTTTTAGGGCTGGCGGTGACAGCAATCCCTGTGGATGCGTTTGCGCGGGTAATGGAGCAGGCGGCGCTGTTGTCGGTGGGATTACAACAACCGCAGGAAAGTGCGGATATTATCAGCGATTGGGTGACGCGACCGTCTGCCGCGGCGCCGGGTGGCGCGATCAGTGAGCAGCGTGTGATATTAGGTGAGGTGACCGTACAAGCGGTGACCGCACCATCCGCCAACGCACCCGAAAAACAAGCGGGCGCGGGCGTGGTGTTAACACAGCAAATGTCTGTCGGTACAACCTTTGTAGAGGGGGTTGCCATCAAAAACAACAGCAAAACCACTGCCGATATTGCCGCAGCATTGGCGCATACACCGAACGTTGACTTTGATATCAGCCGTGACGAGATCCAAGTGCTGATTACTCATACGCACACCACGGAATGTTATCTAGATTACGATGCAGGGTTTTTCAATCCGGATACCCAAAGCCGTACCGATGAGGCAACCAAAAATATGGTGGCGGTGGGTGAACGTGTGGCGCAAGAGCTTCGAAAAGCGGGAATCGGTGTGATACACGATACCGAAATACACGATCAACCCTACAGCAGTGCGTATGCACATTCGCAAAAAGCGGTGAAGCGGTATCTCGAGCAATATCCCTCAATCAGTGTGGTATTGGATATTCACCGCGACGCCATTTACCAATCTGACGGTACGCGCGTGAAACCGACTGCAGTGATAAACGGGAAAAAGGCTGCCCAAATGATGATTATCGTGGGTATGATGAACACCAAATCCGTTCCCAATCCGCACACGGCGGAAAATTTTTCGTTCGGCGCGCATCTCCAGCAAACGTTACACGCGCGATACGGCGGTATTATGCGACCGATGGTATTGGCAAACGCTCGGTACAATCAACAACTTTGTAATGGTATGATCTTGGTGGAAGTGGGCAGTGACGTCAACACCTTGGCGGAAGCGCTCTATTCCGCTGAATTGCTGGGAAAAGGCTTGGTAGAAACGTTAAAGGAGTTATAAGAGAGAATGCCGAAAAAAAGAACGTGGACAGCTGTGATATCTGCTTTTTTTCTGACCTTATGTGTTGCGGTATTTGCGGGTGGGATGCTACTGGCAAGTTTTCGCAACGGGCGCATCTTGTTTGGCGAAACGTATGAGCCGGTAACGTTACAGCAAGAGCTGCCGCTCGGGGATGTGAAGGATAACACGTTTGTGTGGTTGCCCGCGCGGCTGCGCACACTATTGCGGATCCCTATGTGGGAAGTGCAGTTTGCAGAATGGTTATTAACATAAAAAGCGCACACAATATTGTGTGCTCTTTTTATGTTAATTTAATTTGACATCGTATGTCAGGCGCCCCTTTGCAGGGTATTGTCCCGCCAGCACATTCAGTGCGGCCTCAACGCCTTCGGTGGAGATAGAACCGATGAGCAAGCGTGGAATATGGGGGAGATCTTCCATTAAGTACGGATTTCCGAAATGTAACACGGTGCTGATTCTGTTTGACACCTGCATCGCTTTTATCGTAGAGATGATGCGGGGGGCGAAGCGTTCCTCACCGACGTATGCTTGGCTCATACAGAAGGTGATAAAGACCACTTCGCGTTCCACATCTTTGTGCAGGAAATTACTGATCTCGATGGGGGCGGGGAATTCACTCAGCATAGAAACGCTTGAATTGGGAAAGAGTTGAAGCAAGCGTTCTTTGATATTAAACGGGTTATACCATTTCCCTTTAAAGGTATCCACCTCAACTTCTTTTGGTGTTCCCGCTTCGGTGAGAATGGCAAAATGATACGCACCGTTTCTATCTAAACCTGTGGACAAGCCCTCGTCGGTTCGTGCATATACGGAATCGGTATTGATGCGCGCAAAATCCGCAAATTCTTTTTCGGTCGGTTCGATTTCGGCGGGAAGTGACAAGACCTTGTGTTGCATTGCCAGCACGCGTTTGACAACAGTATCCAACATTTCGTCGCTGATAATGCCCTCATTATAGCAATCGCGTATACGTTGCATAACTAACCTGTTATCCGGAATGAACGGCAGGGCCATAGCGCCCGCGTTACCGATAGCGTATCCGATACCGTGCGTATGTCCGAATTTTGCCACAATGCCCATCATTTCCAGTGCATCGGTGATGGCCAATCCCTCAAATCCTTGCTCCCGCAAAATCTGAATACCATACTTCGACAAGCTCATCGGGTACTCGGGGTCGATGTTATCGTAATTGGAGTGCGACAACATTACGCCGTCCAAAAGGCCCTTCTTGTCCAATTCCATATACGGATACAAGCTGTAATCGAGTAAATCTTCTTTTGTTGCTTTGGAAGACGTCGGCGCCATATGAGAATCAATGTACGAAGGCGCATCCTTCGCTTTTCCGGGGTAATGCTTACCGATCGTCAAGCAACCGCCGTCGTGTATACCTCTTGCCTCGGCAGCAGCAAGTTCGGCCACACGGTATTTGTCAGCGCCGAGAGAGCGCATCGTTCCCCCGCAAACACTGTTGCCTGACCTCATATCCAAAACGGGATTGCAGATGACGTTATAGCCGCGTTTGGCCGCAGCGGCAGCAACCACTTTGCCGAAAGCATAGGCACAGTCTTCGCTATCGGTACAGCCGATGGGATTGTGCCTGCCGATGGTATATTCACCAAATCCGGATTCGGCATCGGTGAATATTAAAAGCGGATAATCGGCAGCATCTTTAAGACGTTTGAGCGTGGCATCGTTTTGACCTTCACGCGGTACGACCCAAAGCCCGCCAAGCGCGTGATCGCGGATTTGTTGCTCCAGATAATCCACCTGCTCGGGTTTTGCACTCCAAATGTATAAAATCGTGGACATACCAAATTTTTGTTCCAAAGACAGATCTTCAAACTTCAGTTCTTTGATGGGTTTCATATGTTTTGTCCCTTCTCATTATATAAGATGTTGCATCAATTATAGCATGGGGTGCAGTGTATTACAATGCGAAAGTTGGTAACAGATTCTCCGTATCGTTACCTTTTGGTGTGTAAGGATAAAATAAAGAGCAGATTTCCCTGCTCTTTACGAATTATTGGAATCGCCGCGCCGACATAAAGCGCTGTGACCAATAGGTGCTGTTGAGTTCAAGCTGTTTGGTACCGGAATCGGGATTGGCGCAGGCGACAAATTGATTGTTGCCGATATAGATCCCGACAAATCCCGCTTCGCCTCCCAGATCGTTGCAGAAGACCAAAATGTCACCGGGTTGGATTTCTTCGGGGTTGACGTCTAAACCGTAATCGATGATCTGCGTTGCCTTGCGGGGAACGGTATAGCCGTTTTGTTTGTAGCAATAGACAACGAAACTGGGATTGTCAAACGCGTTCGGAGCAGTGCCGGTGCTTGAAAAGGGCGTGCCGATCAGTGAGATGGCGAGCCTTGCGATCGCATCACCGGTTTCGCTGTTCCCCTCTTCGGTGCCGATGGACGGCAACGTGGTGGTACCGGTTTGTGACGTGCCGGACGAACCGCTTTGCGCCGTGTCCGATGTGTCGGTATCTGCGGTGGTGGTTGTAGTGGTCGTTGTGGTTGTGATAGTCGGTTGGTTGACGTTATCTTTTGTGATAACAGTGGCTTGCGGTGCCTTATTGGAGCAAGCACTGAAAGTTAACATCAGTACGATAGCGGTAAAACCCGCAAAAAGACGAATTTTCATAATCGTATCACCTCTTATTCTTCAGTTTACTGGAAAGCACTTAAAAAAGCAAGAGGGAGTTTGTGCTTTACGCTTCGGCGCGCAAACCGCATTTCTCCAATGTGCGTACGGCGGCGATAACGTCGTTTTCTGTCGTGTGTGTGTTCGGCAAGGTGCTTTGCATACCCAGCGCCGTGTACCGTGAGGCGGCGAGTGCGTGATAACGAAGCACTTTTACTTTGGCAATGCCTGATAACCCTTTCAATAACTCTCCTATTTTTTGACATTCGCCGTCATTATATTCCATAACCAACGGATAACGGATTTCGATCGTGGCACCTTGCTCGCTTAAAAAGCGAAGATTATCCAAAATCACGGTATTATCTTGCCCTGTCAGTTGTTTGTGAAGAATCGGATCGATGGCTTTTATATCGTATAAAAACGTATCGGTATAGGGGAGAATTTCTTGCAAACTTTCGCGTTTTACAAAACCGCAGGTATCGACGTATACGCTAACTCCTTGTTCTTGTAGCGTTTTAGCGAGCTTTGTTGCAAACGCGGGCTGTGCCAAGCACTCTCCGCCCGACAACGTAACACCGCCGTTACTGCTTTCAAAAAACGGTGCATCCTGCATCAGAATTTCCACCAGTTGTGCAACGGTGTAGTCTTGCCCGTAGCAAAGCTGGGCGGCGGTTGGACAGTTTGTTGCCGTATCCTCATTGCGTTCGTTGCGACACAAACCGCATTGCACGCACTTGTGCTCAAAAAAAGCAATTTGCTTTTCAAAGGATAAGCTTTCGGGGTTGTGGCACCATAAGCATCGCAGAGGACAACCTTTGAAAAAGACGGTGGTGCGGATGCCGTGTCCGTCGTGTATCTCCATCCGTTTAATACCGGAAATTCGTCCTGTTATCATCGTAAAGACCTCGCTATAAATTCATCTTTCTCCGCATCGCTCAAAGAGGAAAATAAAACGTTCCACCCGCACAAACGCACTTGCAGGGACGGATATCGTTCGGGGTGTTCCTTGGCGGCTTTTAAGATGTCGGTATCCAAAACGTTGTAATGTACCGCAAACCCACCCAGAGAAAAATACGTTTTTAGTGAGGATACCAATGCCAACAGCCCGTTTTCACCTTGCACGGCGGAACGATGCAAGTCAATATCAACAATGGCTCCGTTCGGTGTGTTGGAGGTGTCCAAACGGGATACCGAAATCAAGTGCGCGGTAGCGCCGTTTGTATCGCATCCGAACGTGGCACTGGTGTTTTGAGAAAGTGTTTCACCGCTGTGTCGACCATCGGCGGAGGCGGCTGTTTTTTTGCCGAACTCCCACCGCCAATCAATGGAAAACAACCCTAATCGGTAACTGCCGCCTTTCACGTTGGGGTGACCGCTGACGGTTGCCGAAAGCGTGTCAACGATACGGCAGGCAATATCATCCACTGCGCGATCTCCTTGACCGAATTTCGGATATTTGTTTTTCACTAACAAGCGCAACGGCTCGTGCGCTGCCCAATCGTTGCGTAAGATATCGATATAGTCTTGTAAGGACACGATTTGATCGTCAAAAACGGCTTTCTTGATTGCCGCGAGCGAATCGACCGCAGTGGCAAGACCGATGGCGTTTACGGAAGAATTGTTGTAAACGGCGGTATGCGAGCCGTACAATTCGCCGCCGTTTTCCAATGCCGAGGTATACGTGCTTGATAAAAACGGTGCCGAATGAACGTGAGCATAGTGCGCTTCATACAGATCGGTTGCCCGCATGGCGCAGTGGCACAAGTGCTTCAGTTGTGCTTCGAATGCCGACAAAAGTTCTTCGTAGCTTTCGATTGCGTTTTGCTTAATGCCAATTTGTTTTCCGGTGAGCATATCGCAACCGTTGTTGAGGGCAAGTTCCAAAGCTTTTGGGATATTGACGCGGGCGTTGCACGAACACGTCAATTCACCGTTTGCCCCGCACTCATAACATCCGACAACGTGGTAGCGGACAGCATCGGCATACGCAGCGCCTTGTTTTTGCAAGGCTTCGATCACTCTGTTATCAGATAAAAAGACGATGCTGTTATTCCCTTCGCGTATCGCAGTAAAAGCCGTTTCCAACAATGCCGTTGAGGTTTGCTCGGTATATAAAATATGCAGTTTGGTATTGATGGTGGGGGTGGTGTGATACGCCTTGAGAAAAGCAAGGGACAGTTCGTTTTCCGCGCTTTCGCCGTCCCGTGTTGATCCGCCGATGGCAAAAGGTATGTTAGAGGGCGCCTTTAAGCGGTCGATCTCCTCAATATAGGAACGGATCATCGCATCGTCCGTTGGTGTTTGACGATAAAACGGATAAAACAAGGCATCCACTCTGCCGAGCGTGCGTAACGGTGTTCCCTCAAAGAGATGTTGGAACACGTAATAAATGATGGAGGTTTGCAATGCCTCGTATAACGTGGCGGGTTGATGTTGAGTTAACTCGCGCAGGCTGTTTGCCATTTCTTGTTTCCCGCAGGATTCCGCCTCGTTGGCGGCACGATTCAAAAATCGCAAAGCGGCATCGTACACCGAAAGCAGCCCTTGATAAAAGACGGATTTTTCTTTGGTGTCACTGTTTTGTTTTGCATAACGGGAAATGCGTTCACGTAACCCGAAAATGCCGAGCGGGATCACCGATTCCCATTCGGCTGACGTATGTCCAAAATCATAGTCACCCGTAAAGGCAAGCGCCGCCATACCGTCAGCCAATCCGTTTTCTTCGGGCAAGGAAGAAAGCGCCGCGCGTCGTTTTGCCGTGATGCGCTTGCTGATGAACTCCGTATTGACTTCCACAAAAAAGCGGTTTTGTGACGGCACGGTAATGGTGCAGTGATCTAACAAAAAGACGAGCAATTCACAATCGGTTTGAAACACGCGTTGCGTTGAGCGCGCCTGCTCTAATTTTTCGGCATAAAGGAGCAATTCGGATTCGCTGTATGACATAGTGCACACATCCCTTCACCTACAGTATAGAGCCTTTTGGACGTGTCGTAAATAATAGGTTTCGATAATTTTGCACATTCCGAAACAAAAACCGAATATTTTATTGAATGTTTTTTAATTTTCGGTATAATGGAAGAAAGGGAAGAGGTGTTGCATATGAATATTGCTACACAAAACGTTTGTATTAAGCGTCTGATCACCGTTATCAAAAACCAAAATCACGAGTTTCACAAATTGCTTTCGATAAAGGGAAGGCACAGTGATGCGGTTGTCTATATTTTAGAAGGACGATGCACCTACTCATTTGATAACGGAACGAAATTTGATGTCAGTCAAGGTGACGTTTTGTATTTGCCGCATCAATCAGTGTATACGATGTATATTCACACAACGGCGTATCGTTTTATTTTTTGTGATTTTGAGTTTGAAGATGATACACCGCGACACGGCAGCGTTTATCGGGCACAAACGATGCCGGAGGCTCACAATCTGTTTGAAAAATTGTTTCGCACCTATACCGCGGGAGGCACGTATGCCGATTGTATGGCGGCACTGTATGCGATCTACGGTATGATACAGCGCGGCGGATCACCTGCTACCAATCGCAAAGCAAGTATGGTGCATACCGCCAAAGGGGAAATGGATGCGCGTTTTAAGGACCCCTCACTGAGCATTGCTTCCGTTGCCGAATCCGCCAATATGAGCGAGGTATATTTCCGCAAATTATTCAAATCTCTGTACGGGGTATCTCCCGCGAGATATTTGACAATTACCCGATTGGAATATGCCAAAACGTTGATGGGTTATCCGTTTTTAACGTTGGCGGAATGTGCCGTGCAAAGCGGCTTTTCCTCGCAGCAATACTTTAACCGCGTCTTTAAACAGGAAATGGGATTGTCTCCCGGGCAATATCGAAAAGAAAAGACGGCATCTGTCTTATGACAGATGCCGTCTTTTGATGGAGCGGCTTACGAGGCTCGAACTCGCTACCTCCACCTTGGCAAGGTGGCGCTCTACCAGATGAGCTAAAGCCGCAACTCGCTGTGCAATTGAGTATAGCACAGCAAAAAGTACTTGTCAAGAAAAAAGCGGGAGAATTTTTCATTCTCCCGCTTTTATTTTTGATTTACGCACCCAGCAACAGCTTCAGCATTGCTTTGGGATCGGCGGCTTTGATCGCATCGTCATTAGCGGTGATGGTTTTAGCCACTTCCTTGACCTTTTCTTCAATCTCTTTGTCCATTTCGTCGAATTTCATATATTGCAACGTTTGGTCGTGACTGTCGACGTAGTAGTCAATGGCGTTACCGTCCTCGTCTGTTCCGCGCTCCGCCTCGGGATCCATACGCAGGATGAGCGTCACCGTCTTGGTGGTGCCATCTTTTTGATACGTCTTAATGGCGATCTCGCCCTCGTTCATTTCTTTGAGCACCTTGACGAGCTCTTCGTCCATATCTTCGTCGATCGCGTCGTTGCGGGTAGCAGTTTCGGGCTCTTTCTCAGTTTCTTCATCCGTTACAGATTCGTCTTGGGTTTCGGAGCCTTTCTCTTCTTTCTCTGCGATGTCCGCTAAATATTGGCGATACGCCACGTCAAAAGCGTCGCTGTTTTTACCGTTTTGATTATACAGATCCAAGTATCCGTCCAGCTGTGTCCGGATCTTGGCAATCTCGGCATCCGAAAGGGTTTTGTTGTCGGAATCCACTAACGAAAGCTCAATGGATTTATAGCTGTAATAATGCTCGTCAAACCAAGCGCGCTCGTCAGCATCGGAAACTTCTTTGACACCGCCGTCGTCGTATAATCCTTTAAACAGGGAGGACTCGTTAAGAGAGATCGCCTTATACATATTGATATAGCGGGTGTTGTTAAAGCCGAGATAGAGATAGGTATCGGCTTTTAAATCCTTAAGGTTTTCATCCACGGTTTTGATGAGCTCTTCGTCCCACTCGATTTTATACTGCGCCATAAGTTCTTCGATGGCCTCTTGACGGACGATGGTATCTTCGGTGAGCTGCTTGACGTATTCATCAAAGGACAGCGTTTCGGATTCGTCCCCCTCACCGTAGGTGAAAGTCTGATCGGCGATATCCTCACTGCCGTAGCCGTAATAGGCATAGTACATATACAGCTGATAGTCGGAGTTGACGGTTTCAAACATATAGGCGAGGTAATCACCCATTTCATATGTCGTACCGTTTACCTGCATCGCGACGGACGGGGTAGAGCAACCACCGAACAGCAAGCAGACAACCGTAAGTGCGAGCGCAAGCACTGTGCACAGGATTCGTTTCATAGTCATCAATATATCCTCCTTCGAGAAGATAAAATTACAGTAATTCCTATTCTACACGAAAAAAGCGGATTTGTCCACCTAATTATGTGCAGAGAATAAAAAAGTTTACAATATCGCGCATTACCGCTTGACAACTGCCGATGGTACAGTGTATAATACGGATTGTGTCACACGCCGGTGTGATGGAATTGGCAGACGTAGTGGACTCAAAATCCACCGCTGGCGACAGCGTGCCGGTTCGAGTCCGGCCACCGGCACCAAAAAACTCCTTGAGGTTTCTCAAGGAGTTTTTTATTTTTTGTCTTGGAAACAAAGCTAAAATTCGTTGCGGATTTGGCGGATGAGAATACCGGTGTTCAGATTAAACGCATCGCGCGGATAAGTCGGCTTCACCGTATCGGTATAAAACAGAGTGGTGAAATGTTCCAAAATTTCCTCGTCGGTGGCACCCTCGCGGATCATCCGTTGAATGATGGCGGCGGTGTCACGCGTGACTTTTTCGGAATTTTCCAGATACACGGCGGCTTCGTCGTGGTTGACAACACCATAATGCGGCAACAGGATGCTTTCGATATCCAGCGTGCGCGCTTTGGCGAAGGAGTCAAGTGTCATCTGAAATCCGACGAGATAAAACGGCAGGTATGTGTTGTTTCCGAAATAAACGCCCAGTGTTTCCGAGCCAAGCAGCAACCGATTTTCATTCAGATAAAACGCCACTGAGCATTTGGTGTGTCCCGGCAGGTTGACCGTCGTGAAGGTCATATCGCCGCAGGTGACGGTATCGCCGTCTTCCACAACGATATCTACTTTGAGTTCGTCTACGAGATCGTCGTATTCCTGCACACCGCAAGTGGCGGCGTATTTGCGGTCGAGATCACGCATAACGGCACGCGCCGTGGGTTTTTGAAAAATTTTCTCGGCATACGCGCCGGCTACTACCGTCGCATTAGGATATCGCCGCAAGATATACGGAGCGCCCAATACGTGGTCATAGTGCGAGTGGGATAAAAATATATAATCCAGCGGTCGATCGCCTAACACCTTTTGAATGTTATCCGCAATGCGGTAGCCGGTAAAGCCGAAGCCTGTGTCGTATAAAATAGACGTTTTACCGTCATCGATCAAAAACGCACTGTCACCCGGTAGGGCACGTACGTCAGTTACGTTTAAAGAAACCATAGGGGGTCACCTCATTGGTAAGAATATGCAGTAGATAGTTTAGCTCTTTTTCAGTAGAAAATCAAGAGTAAGAACGACTAAGCCCAAAACGGAATGCTAATTATCGGAAAAACATCCAAATTGGTAGCAAAAGTTTCCCTTTTTTTGCGTTTGCCTTGTAAATTTTAGAGGTTTATGGTATAAAAAAATTAATTCAACCATAAGGGGGAAACGACTAATGAAACAGTTAAAAGAACTGAAGCTTGAGGATCTTTCGTTAGAGCAGAAACTCGGTATGGCGTATCTGGCGACGGTGTGGGATGAACAAAGCACCGACATTGATTATCTTGAAAAGTTGATCAAAAATCATGCGCTCGGCGGTGTGTGGGTTGTGCCGCGCGAAGGACAAAACGAGCATATCATTAAGCGCTTGAAAGAAGCAGCGGACTATCCGCTCCTCGTTTTCACCGATGCAGAAGCCGGTTTTGGCGAGCACCTCATCGGTAAGCACAATGCGATCGGTATCGTCGACAGTGAAGAATCGGCATACGCTTTCGGTAAAGTTGTGGCGGCTACGGCAGCGGAAAAAGGTTACAACGTTGTCTGTAATCCCGTTGTGGATATTTGTACAGGCAATGGTCCGTGTGGTTGTACGATGCGTTCGCTCGGTTCGAATAAATATCGTGTAACTGACCTGGCCGGTGCGGAAGCACAAGGTATGCACGATGGCGGTTGCTTAAACATTTTCAAGCATTATCCCGGTAAGACCGGCAGTAGAATTGATTCACATATGGCGGAAACCGCTTCCGAATATACCAAGGAGTTTTTGCTGGAAAACAACCTGTATCCGTACATTGAGTTGGATAAGAAAGGGTTGTTGGACGGCCTGATGTTAGGCCATTCCCGCTTTGTCAAAATTGATCCCGATTTCCCGTCCAGTTTGTCGCGGCACACCATCCAAATTTTGCGTGACACCGGGTTCGAAGGTCTTGCCATCACGGATGCTCTTCGCATGATGGGCATTATCGCGAAGTTTGGTCAAAAGCTTGGTATTGGCTATGCGGTCGGCAATGCAGCAGCAATGGCGATGCCGTTTATGAGTACGAACGAGCATTGGATGGGCTTGCTGCGTGAATGTTACGATGAGGGTATCGTATCCGACGAACGTTTGGACAAGACCGTTGAGGACGTGCTTCGTATGCAGAGCAAGGTCTTATCGCTTCCGACGGGTGTTGTCCCGACCGAAAAAGAACTTGCCGATTTTGAACGCATTAACACCGATTCCGTTGTGGCGTTTGTGGATGACGGATTAACGGCAGCGTTGGATCGCAACGGCAATTATCGTTTTACCATTTTGACCGAGATCGGTACACCGGATGAGATTATGGTGGATACGTTTAAAGGTAACTGGTATAATCCTGTAAAAATTGCCGAGCGCTTGCAGGAACTGTTCCCCAATGCGACGACGGAGTTCTTGAGTGAGTACCCGACCACAGTCAGCAATCATATTTACATTGAGCGGGATCCGAACCGCGAGACGGTGTTTGTCACGTTCTATATGAGCGCCGCGTATGCGGGTGAAGAGCGGTTCACTCCCCGTATTCTGTCCACTATGCACGCGATGCAGGTGTCCAACCGTATTTCTACGGTGGTACATTTCGGTAATCCGTATTTGATGGAGGATCTGCCTCACATTCCGCGTGTGCTGATCGGTACCGGCTCGGCAAAAGGCATTGAAGCAACGCTCAACGTTTTGGGTGGCTTGCACGAGGCTAAAGGCAAATTGACTTACGATGTGAAGATACCTTAAATACACATATAAAAAACGGCGGTAATACCGCCGTTTTTGCCAAAGGAGAGAGTGGGTTATGAGAGAATTAAAACTGGAAGAGCTTTCGGTAGAACAAAAGCTCGGTATGGCTTTTTTGGCAACCGTGCGTGACGAGGAAACCACAGACGTTCCTTACATTGAAAACCTGATTAAAAATCACGCACTTGGCGGCGTGTGGGTTTTACCGTTGGACGGTCGTAACGACCAACTGATCCGTCGGCTTAAAGAACTGGCAGACTATCCGCTCCTTGTTTTCACCGATGCAGAAGCCGGTTTTGGCGAGCATCTTATCGGTAAGCACAATGCGATCGGTATTGTTGATGACGACGAGTCCGCCTATGCGTTCGGTAAAGTCGTGGCGGCTACGGCAGCGGAAAAAGGTTACAACGTTGTCTGTAATCCTGTTGTGGATATTTGTATAGGCAACGGTCCGTGTGGTGCTACGATGCGGTCGCTCGGTTCTGACAAGGTGCGTGTTGCAGAATTGGCGTGCGACATTGCACGCGGTATGCACGACGGCGGTTGCTTGAATATTGTTAAGCATTTCCCGGGTAAGACCGGTAGCAGAATTGATGCACATATGGGAGAAGCGGCATCGGTATACACCAAAGACCATATGTTGGAAAACAATATGTACCCGTATTTCGAACTGGATAAAAAAGGGTTGTTGGACGGTTTGATGTTGAACCATGCTCGTTTTGTCAACCTTGATCCCGATTTCCCCTCCAGCTTATCGCGGCATACTATTCAGATCTTGCGTGATACCGGTTTTGAAGGCCTTGCAATCACCGATGCACTTTGTATGATGGGTGTTATTGCGAAGTTTGGACAAAAGCGTGGTATCGGTTACGCGGTCGGCAACGCCGCGGCAATGGCGATGCCGTTCCAGCGCAATAATGAACACTGGTTCACCTTGCTGCGAGAATGCTATGACGAGGGTATGATATCCGATGAGCGGTTGGATAAAGCGGTCAGTGACGTGCTTCGTATGCAGAGTAAGGTGTTGTCGCTCCCGACGGCTGTTGTCCCGACCGAAAAAGAACTTGCCGATTTTGAGCGCATTAACACCGATTCCGTCATAGCGTTTGTGGATGACGGATTAACGGCAGCGTTGGATCGCAACGGCAATTATCGCTTTACCATTTTGACCGAGATCGGTACACCGGAAGAGATTATGGTGGATACGTTTAAAGGTAACTGGTATAATCCTGTAAAAATTGCCGAGCGTTTGCAGGAGCTGTTCCCCAATGCGACGACGGAGTTCTTAAGTGAGTTCCCGACCACTCCGCAAAACCAACGCTACATTGAGCAACACTCCGATCGTGAAACGGTGTTTATCACGTTCTATATGAGTGCCGCGTATGCGGGTGAAGAGCGGTTCACTCCCCGTATTCTGTCCACTATGCACGCGATGCAGGTGTCCAACCGTATTTCTACGGTGGTACATTTCGGTAATCCGTATTTAATGGAGGATCTGCCTCACATTCCGCGTGTGCTGATCGGTACCGGCTCGGAAAAAGGCATTGAAGCAACCCTCAACGTTTTGGGTGGTTTGCACGAGGCTAAAGGCAAATTGACCTACGATGTGAAGATACCTTAAATACACATAAAAAAACGGCGGTATTACCGCCGTTTTTTTTGTATTTCACCTTGCAAAACAAGAGGGATTATGCTATAAAAGGGGTAGGATTACGATACTCTGAGGAGGGTACGCAATGAAAAAAGTTTTGAAATTAGAAGAACTTTCCGTTGAGCAAAAATTGGGTCTCGCGACCATTTCGTTCAATTGGAAAGCCTCGATAAAACCCGAGAATATGGAGTATTTGGCGGAACTTGTCAAAAACCGCGCGCTTGGCGGCGTGTGGATGACACCGCTTTACGGAGAAAACGCTCCTTATATTGATCATCTCAAAGAGTTGGCGGATTATCCGCTTTTGGTGTTTACCGATGCCGAGAGAGGTTTGGGTGAATATTCCATTGGCGGGCACAACACGATCGGTGTGACCGACAGCGAAGAATTGGCATACACGTTCGGCAAAATCACCGCAGCTCGGGCGGCGGAGATGAGCTATAACGTCATATGCAATCCGATTTTGGATATGAGCGACGAAAACTGCATAGCCGGCGGCACAATGCGCGGATTCGGCTCGGATAAAGACCGCGTTACGGCGCTTGCCGCGGCGGAAGCGCAAGGTATGCACGACGGCGGTTGCTTGACGATTGGCAAACACTATCCCGGCAGAAGCAAGGGTAGTAACATTGCTCGTGTTGATTCGCATATGGGCGGAATCACCTCGTCTTCTACCAAAGAAGAGTTGTTGGACTATGCGTTATATCCGTATATGGAATTGGATAAAAAAGGTCTGCTTGACGGTGTAATGCTGGGACACACCACGTTTGTCAACATTGACCCCGAGTATCCTGTCAGCCTCTCCAAGCACGGTATTCAAATTTTGCGTGAGCAAGGTTTTGAGGGGTTGGCGATAACCGACTCGCTCACTATGATGGCGGTTGTGGCAAAATACGGTCACAAGAACAGTGTGGGCTATTCCGTCGGAAATGCCAACGCTATGGCGCTTCCGTGGCAAGAAGATCATTCCAAGGTTATGCAATGGATGCGCGAGTGCTACGATGAGGGCATTATTACGGATGAGGCGCTGGATGCAACGGTTAAGCAAGTTATTGCTATGCAAGAAAAAGTGTTGGCCTTGCCCAAAAACGTCAAACCGACCGAGGAGGAATTCAAAAAATTCCATCGCCTTAATACGGATTCCGTATATGCGCGCGTTGACGATGGTTTGCCGACAGCGCTTGACCGAAACGGTAAGTATTATTTTGTGATATTGACCGAGGTGGGTAAACACGAAAACGTCAGCGTGGTGACCTTTAAGGATCAATGGTATAATCCGGTAGCGATCAAAGAACGCTTGGAAAAGGAATTCCCGAACTCAAAGGCGGGTCTTCTCAGCGAGTTCCCGACGTCCGGCGAGATCCAGGCGTTCTTGGAAGATTCTCTCGACCACGAAACGGTGTTCGTGACGTTTTGTATGACACAAGCGTATGTCGGTGTAGAAAAATTTGCACCGCGTATCATTTCTTTGATGGATGCCATGCAGACGGCAAATCGCATTTCAACGATAGTACACTTCGGCAACCCGTTCTTGCTTGAAGATTTACCGCACATCCCGCGCGTTCTTGTGGGTACGATCTCGGCAAAGGGCGTGGATGCAACGTTGGACGTGTTGTTGGGTGAGTATCCCGCAAAGGGTCGAATGACCTATAGCGTCAAGCTGCAATAAAGGATATTACAAAGGCGCTCTTTCGCCAAACACGGCGAAAGAGCCCCTTTTGTCCTAAAAGAAGCAAAACATTCTCTTTTTTTGGGTTTTGCCTTGAAAAACAAGGGCTTATATGCTATAAAAGAGGTGTAATTAATACAAAGGGGCGATGTTAATGAAAGAGTTGAAAGAACTGGTATTTGAGGAGTTGTCACTGGAACAAAAACTGGGTCTTGCAACCATTTCGTTCACGTGGGACGGCGCGTTGAATCCCGATAAAGTGGAGTATTTGGCGGAACTGATCAAGAAACGCGCGCTCGGCGGTATCTGGATGGCACCGCGTGCGGGTGAAAACGATCCTTACTTAAAGCAACTTAAAGAATTAGCGGATTATCCGCTGTTAGTCTTCACGGATGCGGAGGCAGGGCTCGGTGAGTACACCATCGGTCGTCATAATGCGCTTGGCGTTGCTGACAACGAGGAACTGTCATACATATTCGGAAAAGTCACGGCGGCAAACGCGGCGGCTCGTGGTTATAACGTGGTGTGTAACCCCGTATTGGATATGACTTCGACTACGTGTGTCTGCGGTGGAACGCAGAGAGCGTATGGCTCGGATAAATATCGTGTAGCGGAATTGGCCGGCGCAGAAGCACAGGGTATGCACGACGGCGGTTGCTTGACGATCGGTAAGCATTACCCCGGAAAAGCGAAGGATGCGCCTTCGAATATTGATTCTCATATGGCGCCGACGTCTTCCAAAGCAACAAAAGAAGATTTGCTCGATTACAGCTTGTATCCGTATATGGAATTGGACAAGAAGGGTCTTTTGGACGGCGTAATGTTGACGCACTCCAATTACGATAACATCGACCCCGAGTACCCGATGAGCTTGTCGAAGTATGGTATTCAGATTTTGCGGGAGCAAGGTTTTGAAGGCTTGGCAATGACGGACGCACTGAATATGATGGGTGTTGTTGCTAAGTATGGTCGCAAGAACAGTATCGGTTTAGCGGTCGGTAACGCAAGTGCGATGGCACTGCCGTTCCACGGCGATCACAAGCAGGTGATAGAGTGGATGCGTGAGTGCTACGACGAAGGCATCATTACGGATGAAGCGTTGGATGAGGCGGTCAAACGCGTGCTCGCGATGCAACACAAAGTGTTGTCGTTGCCGACGGGCGTTGTACCGACCGAAGAAGAACTGAAAAACTTCCACCGCATCAATATGGATTCGGTATTTGCACGCACCGACGACGGTATGTCGGTAGGCTTGGATCGGAACGGCAACTATCATTTTGCCGTGTTGACCGAGGCGGGCACGCAGGGTGAGGTCCACGTGGACACTTTCAAAGGTCAGTGGTACAATCCCGTACAGATCAAAGAGCGGTTGCTTGAATACTTCCCCAATGCAAAAGTCACCTTGCTCAGTGAATTCCCGACCTCTCGTGAGATCTCGAATTTCCTCAGCGACTCGCTGGATCAAGAAACGGTGTTTGTCACGTTCTGCATCAGTCAGGCATACGTAGGTGAAGAACGGTTTACCCCCCGTATCACCTCCTTGATGAAAGCAATGCAGGTGACGAATCGCATTTCCACGGTCGTGCATTTTGGTAACCCGTTCTTGCTTGAAGATCTGCCGCACATTCCGCGCTTGTTGGTTGGCACCATCTCATCGATGGGTGTCGAAGCGGGACTTAAAGTGTTGGCGGGCGAGTATCCGGCAAAAGGCGTTTTGACATACGACGTTAAATTGAAATAATATTGTTTTGCAAAAAGGAGAGAATGGTTTATGGAAAAAACGGAATTGATTCTTGGCGAATTGTCACTTGAGCAAAAATTCGGTTTGTCGATGGTGGCGTTCATTTGGGATTGTGAGCGCGACGTTGAAAACACGGCGTATATCGAGCAGTTGATCAAAGATCGTGCGCTCGGTGGCATTTGGGTGAATCCTTTGCTGGAGCGAAACATTCGCAAAATCAAGGAATTAAAAGAGTTGGCAACGTACCCGCTTTTGGTGTTTACTGATGCGGAAAGCGGTATGGACGGACACACCATCGGCAATCAGAACGCGCTTGGTGTGGCGGATAACGAAGAGCTTGCTTATACCTTTGGTAAGGTTATTGGAGCGACGGCTGCGGAAAAGGGTTATAACGTAGTATGTAACCCCATTTTGGATATGTGCGATAACCGCGGTGTTTGCGGCAGTACGGCACGTTCGATCGGTTCTGACAAATACCGTGTGACGGAGCTTGCCGCTGCCGAGATGCAGGGTATGCACGATGGCGGTGTGCTGACGCTCGGTAAGCATTACCCCGGCAGCACGGGTTGCAATATCGACTCGCATATGGCGGAGATGGATTCGGTATTTACCAAAGAGCATATTTTGGATTACAATCTGCACCCGTATATTGAACTGAGCAATCGTGGTTTACTGGATGGTGTTATGCTGACGCATGCCCGCTTTGTGAATTTAGATGCCGAGTACCCTGCCAGCTTATCCAAACACGTCATTCAGTTGCTGCGTGATCGCGGCTTTGATGGCTTGGCGCTGACCGATGCACTCAATATGATGGGCGTTGTTGCCAAGTTCGGCAGAAAGAACAGCGTTGGCTTGTCGGTTGGCAATGCGGCGGCGATGGCGCTTCCGTTTGTCGACGATCATAAGAAGGCGATGGCGTGGTTGCGTGAGTGCTACGAAGAGGGAATGGTTAGCGACGAGCGTTTGGACACTACGGTACAAAGCGTGTTGACGATGCAGCATAAGGTGCTGTCGTTGCCGCAAAACGTAGTACCGAGCGAGGAAGACCTGAAGAATTTTGATCGCATCAATACCGATTCCGTATTTGCACACGTTGATGAAGGATTGACGACGGCACTTGACAGAAACGGTGATTACTATTTTGCCATTTTGACCGAGGTTGGAACGCCCGCCGACGTGCAGGTGGATACGTTTAAAGGCAAATGGTATAATCCCGCGCAGATCGAAGAACGTATCCGCGCGTTGTTCCCCAATGCGAAGATCGGTCGAATCAACGAGTTCCCGACGCCTCGCGAAACGGCAGACTTTCTCAGCGATTGCTTGGATCGCGAGACGGTGTTTATCACCTTCTGCTTGAGCCAGGCATACGTCGGCAGAGAGCGCTTCACGCCTCGTATCCTCTCGTTGTTTGAAGCGATGCAGGTGTCGAATCGTATTTCCACGATTATGCATTTCGGTAATCCGTTCTTGCTCGAAGATCTCCCGCATATTCCGAGAGTGCTGGTCGGCACCATTTCCGCTCCCAGCATTGAAGCAGGGCTGAACGTCTTGGCGGGTGAATATCCGGCAAAGGGCAAACTGGCCTACGACGTTAAACTGAACTAAGATAAAAAGAAAGACGGCAGTGAGCAAATGCTCACTCCCGTCTTTCTTTGTGTTTATTCTTCGATCGGTTCGGCTTCAGCTTCGCCGTCTTCCGCCAGCATACTGCGGAGAGCGGAAACATACGGATCGTCACTGGAAGCGTGGGTGTTCACGACGTCAACGTCGTTGTACACCGGCATACCCGTACCGGCGGGGATGAGCTTACCAATGATGACGTTTTCCTTAAGACCAAGCAGCGGGTCGACCTTACCCTTGATAGCGGCATCGGTCAGCACGCGAGTGGTTTCCTGGAAGGAAGCGGCCGACAAGAACGAATCGGTTGCCAAGGATGCTTTGGTGATACCAAGCAGGACCGGCGAGCAAACCGCTTCTTTCAGGTGCACGTCGCCGGCTTCGATACGAGCGCGCACGCGTGCGTTCTCTTCATCGAACTGGCTGCGATCGATCATGGCACCGGACAACAGATACGTGTCACCGGCATCGTCGACCTTCACCTTGCGCATCATCTGACGGGCGATGACTTCAACGTGTTTATCGTTGATATCAACACCTTGCATACGGTAGGTGCGCTGCACTTCCTGAATGAGGTAGTTCTGCACTGCCTCGGCACCGCTGACAGCCAAAATGTCGTGCGGGTTGATGGAACCAACGGTCAAGCGATCGCCCTTCTTGACGATGTCACCGTCTTGTACGCAGATGCGGGAGTCGAACGAGATGGCATAGCTGCGTTCGTCGGGATTCTCGGCATCCTGCGAAGTGACGTACACCACGCGCTTTTTCTTTTCTTCGCCCAAACGGACAATACCGTCGATCTCAGAAATGATAGCGAGCGATTTCGGTTTACGACCTTCGAACAGTTCCTCAACGCGGGGAAGACCCTGCGTAATATCTTCAGCAGACGCGACACCACCGGTATGGAAGGTACGCATCGTAAGCTGTGTACCCGGTTCACCGATGGACTGTGCGGCGATGATACCGACAGCCTCACCGACGGTAACGGGATCGACGGTAGCCAGGTTCGAACCGTAGCACTTGGCGCAGACGCCGTGGGCAGCCTGGCAAGTCAACACGGAGCGGATCTTGATGCGTTCGACACCGTAAGTGCCAACGAGCAATTTTGCATCCGCATCGTTCATCATGTGATCGCGGCTGATGACGACTTCACCGGTTGCGGGATCGACAAAATCTTCAGCGAGGAAGCGACCAACCAAACGCTCGGTGAGCGGTTCGATCATTTCCTTGCCGTCCTTGATGTCGTAGACTTCAATACCCTCGTGGGTACCGCAATCGTCCTCGCGGATGATGACATCCTGCGAAACGTCAACCAGACGGCGGGTAAGGTAACCCGAGTCAGCCGTACGAAGAGCGGTATCGGCCAAGCCTTTACGCGCACCACGCGACGAGATGAAGTATTCCAAAATGTTCAGACCTTCACGGTAGTTGGCACGAATCGGAACCTCGATCGTACGACCGGAGGTGTTCGCGATCAAACCACGCATACCGGCAAGCTGACGGATCTGGGCGATAGAACCACGAGCGCCGGAATCCGACATCATATAGATGGGGTTGAACTCATCCATGTTGTTGTTCAGCGCTTTGGTAACCTTATCGGTGGTATCGTTCCAGGTCTTAATAACCATCTGGTAACGTTCCTCGTCGGAAAGGAGACCTTGATTGAACAGTTCAGTGATCTGCTCAACGGTCTGCTCTGCTTCCGCGATAAGATCTTTCTTCTCAGGCGGGATGGAGGCATCCACAACGGCGACGGTCAAGGCGCCGCGGGTAGAGTATTTATAACCCTGTGCTTTCACGGCGTCGAGCACCTCGGAGGTGCGGGCGGGGCCGTGTACCTTAATGCAGTTGTCAATGATCTTCGAGAGCTGTTTCTTACCGACTTTGTAGTTGACCTCATAGAGGAACATATCGTCGATAGTTTTACGCTCAACCAAACCGAGATCCTGCGGGATGGGTTGGTTGAAGATGATGCGACCAACGGTGGTTTCAACCAAGCGGGATTGCTTGACACCGTCGATTTCCATAGTGCGGCGCACTTTAATCTTCGCGTGCAGACCGACAACCTGATCGGCATATGCCATCATAGCTTCGTTTTCGTCGCGGAAGATCTTGCCTTCGCCCATTTCACCGGGTTTCTCGATGGTCAGATAGTAGGAACCGAGAACCATATCCTGCGTCGGAACGGTCACGGGACGTCCATCGGACGGTTTCAAGAGGTTGCCGGCTGCAAGCATCAAGAAGCGAGCTTCTGCCTGCGCTTCAGCGGACAGCGGTACGTGCACAGCCATCTGGTCACCGTCGAAGTCCGCGTTAAAGGCGGTACAAGCGAGCGGATGCAGTTTGATGGCACGGCCTTCAACCAGTACCGGCTCAAACGCCTGGATACCCAGACGGTGCAAGGTCGGTGCACGGTTGAGCATGACCGGATGATCCTTGATAACGATCTCCAGCGCATCCCATACCTCGGGACGGACACGGTCGACCATCTTACGGGCGGTTTTGATGTTGCCGGCAGCACCGGTTTCCACCAAGCGTTTCATAACAAAGGGTTTAAAGAGTTCCAGCGCCATTTCTTTCGGCAGACCGCACTGATACATCTTCAGTTCCGGACCGACGACGATAACCGAACGACCGGAGTAGTCAACACGTTTACCGAGCAAGTTCTGACGGAAACGACCCTGCTTACCCTTGAGCATATCGGACAAGGATTTGAGAGAGCGGTTGTTCGGACCGGTGACCGGACGACCACGGCGGCGGTTATCGATCAGTGCGTCCACCGCTTCTTGCAGCATACGCTTTTCATTGCGGACGATGATGTCCGGTGCGCCAAGTTCCAACAAACGTTTCAGACGGTTGTTGCGGTTGATGACGCGGCGATACAGATCGTTCAAGTCGGAGGTGGCAAAACGACCACCGTCCAACTGGACCATCGGGCGAATATCCGGCGGAATAACCGGAATAACGTCCAGAATCATCCACTCGGGGCGGTTGCCCGACTGACGGAAGGATTCCACCACTTCCAGGCGTTTGAGCAAACGTGCACGCTTTTGACCGGTAGCGTCCTCGAGTTCCTCTTTGAGTTCCTCGGCCAGCTTCTCCAGATCAATGGAAGCAAGCAGTTTTTTGACGTATTCGGCACCCATGCCGGCGTCGAAATCGTCCTCATACTTTTCGCGCATATCGCGGTAGTCCTTCTCGCTGAGCACCTGCTTTTCCTGAAGCGGTGTCGGACCGGGATCGACCACGATGTAAGAAGCAAAGTACAATACCTGCTCCAACAAACGCGGCGAAATATCGAGGAGAAGACCGATGCGAGAGGGGATACCCTTGAAATACCAGATGTGCGATACCGGAGCGGCAAGCTCGATGTGGCCCATACGCTCACGACGCACCT
>JAZQTM010000096.1:0-7351 GCA_045630765.1 Acutalibacteraceae bacterium
CAAGTTAGAGGATACCATCGATCCCGTTACCCACAAGCCGCGCGGTACGTATCGGTTGCCGCGACCGCTGAAGGTGGGGGACGAGGTGTTGATCGTAGATATTGATAAACCCGCTGTGGTAACGGCGCTCCCCGATGCGAACGGCACGGTGGAGGTGCAGGCGGGAATCATCCGCACGCGCGTGACGCTTGATAATTTACGGTTGATGGAGAAAGCCGCTCCCGTTGCCAAGGCAAAGGGCGGTGTGTATACGGACGTATCGCGTTCTGATCGTCGTGCACAGACCGAACTGGATTTGCGCGGACAAACGACCGACGAAGCGTTACTGGAGGTTGATCGTTTCTTGGATAACGCGCGACTGGGGAATTTAAATCGCTTGACGATCATTCACGGAAAAGGAACCGGTGCGCTGCGCGCGGCGGTACACGCGCATTTGAAATCGTGTCCCGGTGTTAAGTCGTTCCGTTTAGGATTGTACGGCGAGGGCGAGACCGGTGTGACGATCGTGGAGATGAAATGATGATAAGAATGGTATTTTGCGACGTAGACGGTACGTTGCTTAAAAAAACCGAAAAAGCGATCGCTGCCGAAACGCTCGACGTATTGCGCCGTTTGTTGGATCGTGGTGTCACGGTGGTTATTGCCACGGGCAGACCGTACGGACAACTGAAAACGATGTTCGGGTCGCTCTTTTTCCGACTGGTGTTCTTGTGTATGGACGGAGCACTCGTGATGCACAAGAACTGCGTGTTGTATAAAAAGCGGTTGATGAAATGCAAGACAAAAGAGTTGATCGCGCAGTACGGCGGTGGCGCCGTGTATGGTCGTGAGCATATCTATTGTGTGGGCGATACGCCGGTTGACGGCAAACGCGTGCATTTACCGGAGGAGATCCCGGAGGATTATTTGAAGGTGGAATTGCCCACCGGGACGGTTACCGATCTGCACGAGTCGTTCAGAGTGGCGTATCAAAACGATCGCACGACCGAACTGGTTGCCGCGGGTGCGGATAAAGGTGCGGCGGCCAGAGTGGTGATGCAAAAGTTCGGGGTATCACCCGATCAGGCGATCGCGTTTGGTGACGGAGAGAACGACGTGCCGTTGCTTTGCGCGGTGGGGCATCCGTATCGTATGAAGGAGTCGCTGTGTGCGGAATTCGGAGATCTGCCGATCGCTGACAGCGTGGAAAGCGTATTGCGCAAGCATTTTGGTATATAAAAAGGGGAATTGGTATGGTGTTTGGTAATAAATTTGATCAAGCAAAAGACCTTCACGAAAGAGGGCATAACTGTGCGCAGGCAGTGGCCTTGCCGTTTTCGGAGGAGTTAGGATTGGAGCCGCAAACCGTGATGCGCGCGATGGAAGGCTTTGGTGCCGGTATGGGCGGCAGAGAGCAGACCTGTGGGGCGTTGTCCGCTGCGATTTTTGTGGCAGGGCTTAAAAATAGTGACGGTAAGTTGTGGGCGCCCGCTTCCAAGCAAGAGACCTATGCAATTTGCAAAGCGTTGTGCGATGAATTCACCGCCGCGTGCGGCGGTACCGCTGTTTGTGCGAAGATCAAGAGCGAAGGGAAAGTGTCCTGTCAGCGGTGCGTTGAACTTGGTGTGGAGTTAGCGTTAAAAGCGCTCGGACAATAACATAACATAAACAACAAGCCGCCGTGTGCAGATAAGCACACGGCGGCTGTTCGTTTTTTGTGATCAGGCTTTGGCAAGGCGTGCGGCAATCGCTTTGAAGATCGCAAACAGCGCGATACCGACGGCGGTGAAGATGGCAACACCAATCCAATTCAGAGCGGCAAGACCGATGAAAAAGAGTTCGCCGCTTTCGGCATTTTGCAGAGCGGGTGCGATATAGATCACGTCGCCCGCAATCGTGAGAAAAAGTGCCGTATATGCGATAAATGATAAAACGGTGACAGCACTGCTTCCTTGCTCGCGCCGAATGACGGCGCGGGAAACACCCGTGCTTTCCAAGCACAACAGGCGGGACACGTAGACGGCGCCGAGTGCCAGGATGAGGATCTCGGGGATCATATACGTTGCGTTATAGGAGAGGGAATAGACGAGTGCTTCGGTGGTGGGAACGGATAACCCCGCCCATACCGTGCAGCCCGAAATGACGTGGCACAGATAACGCACGAGTCCCGTGAGGATCGCCGCCGCACCGAGCGCTGCACCCTGCGGCAACTTTTTGCGGAAGATGCCGCCGAGTCCGAGCGCCAAAAAGGCGAGCAGATAGTCGAAAACGGCGATGGCGATCACCGCACCGAACGAGGTGGCGTACGAGAAGTTATCCAATCCCAACAGCAATTGAATTAAGCTGTAGGTAAAGGCGGTAAACAGACCGTGACGCGTACCGTGGCGGTAGGCGATGATGAGTAAGGGCAGCATACTGCAAGCGGTGACACTGCCGCCGTACGGCATATCCACTAATTTAATGACACTTAATACCGCCGCGATTGCCAAGAGCAGAGCACTTTCGGTCAGACGGTAAACAGATGGTTTCATACAAACACTTCCTTTTTGAAAATAAAACATCCTACCCGAGTAATACGGATAGGATGTTAAAAAGGCAGATGTTTGCGCGCTTTAACCGCTGCACTTCGTAAACATTCCTACGCCGGTATTATCCGGATCAGGTCACAGGGTTAGAAGCAAGCTTCCTCTCAGCCGACGGTGTGTCAGCACCCCTTGTTTAACATTGGGTATTGTAGCACGTATGGAGAAAGATGTCAAGCCAGTTTTGCGGCGATGGCATCCAAAAATTCCAACGAATTGACTTTTTTCTTGTTTTCCAGCGTGGAAAGCAGATACAGGTCGCCTGTCATAATGCCGTCTTCGATGGTGCCGAGGGTAGCGGCTTCCAAACGGTCGGCAAACGCACACAGCTCGGGCAGGTTGTCCAGCTCGCCGCGTTTGCGTAACGCGCCCGACCACGCGAAGATGGTGGCAACCGAGTTGGTGGAGGTTTCCTCGCCCTTCAAGTGCTTGTAATAGTGGCGGGTGACGGTGCCGTGCGCCGCTTCGTATTCATACTTGCCGTCGGGCGATACGAGCACGCTCGTCATCATAGCGAGAGAGCCGAACGCGGTGGCGACCATATCGCTCATAACGTCGCCGTCGTAGTTCTTGCACGCCCAGATGAAGCCGCCTTTGGAGCGGATGACACGGGCAACCGCGTCGTCGATCAGCGTGTAGAAATACTCGATGCCTGCGGCTTCGAATTGCTCTTTGTACTCGGCTTCGTAGATCTCGGCGAAGATGTCCTTAAACCGATGATCGTAGATCTTGGAAATGGTATCCTTGGTGGAGAACCAGAGATCCTGCTTTAACGACAAGGCGTAATTGAAGCAAGCGCGGGCAAAACTCGCGATGGATTTATCGGTGTTGTGCACGCCCTGGATGATACCGCCGCCCGTGAACTCGTGAATGAGCTTGCTCTCGGTGCGGCCGTCGGGATAGGTGACGAGCAGTTCCGCCTTGGCGGCGCCGTCTACGTACAGTTCGGAATTTTTATACACGTCGCCGTATGCGTGACGGGCGAGCGTGATGGGTTTCTCCCAAGTGGAAACGCTCGGCGCGATGCCTTTAACTACCACGGGGGCGCGGAACACGGTGCCGTCCAGCATCGCACGAAGCGTGCCGTTGGGGCTTTTCCACATTTCCTTTAATTTGTATTCTTCCACGCGCTGGGCGTTGGGGGTGATGGTGGCACATTTGACACCGACACCGTATTTTTTGATCGCGTTTGCCGCGTCGACCGTGACCTGATCGTTGGTCTGATCGCGGTACGGCAAGCCGAGATCGTAGTATTCACATTTGAGATCCACGAACGGCAGCAAGAGCTTTTCTTTGATCGCTTGCCACAGGATGCGGGTCATTTCGTCGCCGTCCATCTCGACGAGCGGCGTAGTCATTTGAATTTTACTCATCATGATCGTTCCTTTGTCTGAAAGTTGTTTCTATTTTACTTGATTTTGCGTGTGATGGCAACTCTTTTTTAGCCTTTTTCGGAAATTTATTGCGTCGGTGCGACATTTGCGTTATACTGGGAACATAGAAAGGGGCTATCCGTGCATGCAACCATATACCGTCGCACCTGAGCAGACAGAATCCGCACAACTGAAAAAAAGCAGCACGTTTGCAGCGTTTATGCTGCTGGCGATGTTGTTCGTCGTTTTTTTGCAAAAAGTGGCTAAGCAATTCGGATTGTTGGACGGTATTCGACAGTGGGCAAGCACGCATGAAAAGCTGATGCTCGTCAACATGATCATATACGTTGTCTGCTTGGTGGTGCCGGCAGTGGCGGTGGCGCTGATTGGCGGTTATCGACAAAACCCGTTCGCCTCAAAGCGGGTGAGCGGCGGAGCGCTCGGCATCGGTGTAGCCGGCGGGATGGCGATCGCCATTTTTGCGAACATGATGGCGAGTTGGATTATGAACTGGCTGACGATGCTTGGCGTGTCCAAACCCGAGATGCCTGACTTATTACAACCGACGCTTGTCAGCCTTTTATTGAACATTGTTTCCACGGCGGTATTACCTGCTTTGGTGGAAGAAATGATCTTTCGGGGATATATCCTCGGTACGTTCCGCCCGCACGGTGACGGATTGGCGGTGGTGCTGTCCGCCGCGTTGTTTGCCCTGTTTCACGGAAACGTGCTGCAGATCCCGTTTGCGTTTATTTTGGGACTGGCGATGGGGTATCTCACGGTACAGACCGACAGTATTTGGCCTGCCGTGCTGCTGCATTTCACCAACAATTTGATGTCGGTGCTGTTAAGCTTTTTCGGCAAATATTCCCCCGGGCAAGAATCGGTTATCACCCTGGTCGTTTTTGCCGTGGTGGCGGCGGTCGGTGCCGTGGTACTGACGATCGTCCTTCGCGGAGAGAATTGGAAAACCGTGGGTAACGGCACCTCGCACTTGACGGTGCGTGAGCGGGTGTCGAAGTTGGTGTTTTCGCCCGCGATGGTGTTGACGATCATCTTGTTGTTGGCGGTCGTGTTTGACAGTGTGAGGAGTGGGCAACTATGACGGATAGCGATTGGATGCGGCACGCGTTGACACTTGCCGCCGAAGCCGCTGCCGAGGGCGAGGTGCCTGTCGGTGCGGTAATCGTCAAAGACGGACAACTTTTATCGATTGGGCGCAATCGGCGGGAGATCGGCAAAAACGCGTTGGCGCACGCAGAGATCGAGGCAATTAACGGCGCGTGCCAAGCGCTTGGTGGTTGGCGACTTTCCGGTTGTACACTGTACGTGACGTTGGAGCCTTGCCCGATGTGTGCGGGCGCGATCATCAACGCGCGCATTGATCGGGTGGTGTATGGCGCCAACGATCCGAAAGCCGGCTCTTGCGGATCGCTTGTGAATTTGTTCGATTTGCCGTATAACCATCAGCCGGAACTCGTCGGCGGGGTGCTCAAAGAGGAGTGCGCGGCAGCACTGCAAGACTTTTTTAGACAGCTTCGCGCAAAGCATTGACAAAAAACGGGATTTTTTCTATAATGAAAGCAACTAATAGGAGGGACTGGCTATGAAAAAGTTTTTCGAAGAATTCAAGGAGTTTATCTCCAAGGGCAACGTCATTGATATGGCGGTTGCGGTTATCATCGGTAATGCTTTTAAGGCAATTATCACGGCGCTCGTGGATAACGTCATTATGCCGCTGATCAGTTTGGCGGTCGGTGGTCTTAATTTCACCGAGTGGAAATGGGTGCTTTCTCCCGCTACGGTAGTGGACGGTGTGGAAACGGCAGAAGTCGCTGTCAGCTACGGCATCCTGTTGCAAGCGGTCATTGATTTCTTGATCGTGGCATTCTGCATCTTTGTGGCACTGAAGATCTTGCTTGCAGTGCAGACCAAGACGAAGGATTTGCTGAATAAGAAGGCTGAGGAAGAGGCAAAGGAAGAGGCCGTTGCCGAGCCCGCCGAAACCGAGATGGACGTGCTTCGTGACATTCGCGAATTGCTCAAAAAAGACTAAACAAAAAAAGCAGCCGCAAGGGAGACACTTCGTAAGGAAGTTGTCTCCCTTGTTTATATAATACTTGAATTATGGTAGTGGAAATACGCCGTCCGATTATAAGAATGACAAGATACAACGAGTTATCAAATACTACATATAGTATTTGATTGCAATGTTGGCACAAATATCATAAAAAACACTTGACAATGTTATAATTTTGGATTATAATGATAATCGGCAAATATTAAAGGAGGTTTGATATATGTCAGTATTTAGTGAAAGGCTTACCGCATTGATGAAAGCCAAAGGGTTTTCACAAAAGGATTTTGCAAAGAAGGCAAATATCACAGAGTCGGCAATGTCTTACTATGCAAAAGGAGTACGTACCCCAAGTGGCGAAGTTCTTGCACGAATTGCAAAAGCACTCGACACAACCGCAGATTATCTTTTAGGTAGCACGGATAATGCCGAAATACCCGAAGAACAAAAAGAGCTTAAATATCTGCAAAGAAATCTCGGCAAATTAGACGAGGAGCAATTAAAGAAAGCAGAAGGAATGTTGAAATTGATGTTTAATGACATCTTTGAGGATGACGACGAGGAGTGAAATAGTGGCGAGTAATACAAAACCTAATTTTTCAGCAGCATATTCAAAAGCCAACGAGATTTTGGTTAAATCCAGTGTTATTTCCACGTTCCCGTTCTCTCCTATCGACCTTGTGAAAGAGCAATCTGCCATTAAGTGCCGCACATACAAGAAAGCCCGAAAATATGGGATTGATATAACTGCCTTCGGTAGTGAATCAGCAACTATTTTTGAATATGGCGGCAGAGAGATTATATTTTACGATGACAGCAAACTGATGACTCACGTAAAATATTCCATTCTGCACGAATTAGGACACCCCTTAAATAATCACGATTTTAGCGTTACCGATAAAGAAATCTATGGTCGGTACGAAGTAGAAACAAACTACTTTGCCGCACAACTGCTTATGCCGGAGCAGGTGTTACGTGAGTTTACCAATAGGGGTATCCGCATTACGAAGGAGTTTCTGATGCAACACTTTGAAGTTTCGGAAACGGCGGCAAAAAAGCGTATTGAAACGCTTGCTAAAACAACAGTTGAGTGGCGGTCTCGACAAGAGAAAGAATTTGACGATGTTATCCTCTTTAAGTTCGCCGCTTTTATCGACAGTATTTGTCCCCCACGCAAGAATTACTATGATTTCGAGGACGAATACGACCGTCAGCGTGAAAGGGACTCTTGGTACTAATCACACGGCAGAATTACATATTGGAGGTGATGCCCATGGTTGCGATACAGAAAAAGAAAAAGCATTCCGCAAGTTGCTGCAACAACGAACGAAATGCTTAGT
>JAZQTM010000097.1:0-8864 GCA_045630765.1 Acutalibacteraceae bacterium
CGACCGCACCGTCCCAAGCGGTGCCGCAGTTCCCGGAGATGGAAGCGGAGGCGTTGCGCCTGATGAACGAGCAGCGTGTGCTCGCGGGTGTCGAGCCGCTGACGATGCGATACGAGTACTACGATTGTGCCCAAACGCGGGCGCAGGAGTGTCTGGTAGTGTGGTCGCACACGCGACCTGACGGGCGCAAATGCAGTACGGTGTACACCGATTTCGAGCGGACGGCAGGCGTGCGACTGGTGGGTGAAAACCTCGCCAAGGGTTTCGCAACGCCCGCAGCGATGGTGGACGCGCTGATGGCGTCGCCCGGTCACCGCAAGAATATCTTGCACGAGGTATACGACAGTGTAGTCATAAGCATTGTGGAGATGGACGGCGAGGAGGGCTTGTACGCCATGTCCCAACTGTTTATGGCAATGAAAAAGGAGGAATGTGTATGAATCAAGTGTACTATACGGAAAGAACGAATCACGGCATCACGCAGATGACGCCTGAAACCAAGTTGTTTCAGCGACGTATCATCTGCCTGGAAGGGGAGATCAACGGCGAAAGCGTAGGGGAGATCATCCGCAGAATTGCGGTGTTATCCGCCGAGGCGCCGCACGAGCCGATCACGTTACTTATCAACTCACCCGGAGGGAGCATCCTGGACGGGCTGGTGCTGATTGACGTGATGCAGGCGTACGACGGTGTCATCCGCACGGTGTCGCTCGGCATTGCTGCCAGTATGGCGGCGGTGATCCTGGCGGCAGGTACGCGCGGACATCGGTACGCATCGCGCCATTCGCAGGTGATGCTGCACCAGCCGTTGTTGGCGGGCGGATTGCCCGGCGGCAATTGCAGTGAGGTGGAAAACATCGCACGGTCGCTGGTGGAACGCAAGCGGGAGATCGACAATCTGCTGACGAAGTTAACAGGGAAACCCAAAAAGGAGATCCTGGAACTGACAGGAGCAGATACGTACATGAAAGCCGACGAGGCGCTCGAACACGGGTTAGTGGACGATATCGCCGACGGTGCGGTTCTCAACGAGTTGATAGGAGGTGTTGCCCATGAGAATACTGGGAAATAACGTAACAATCACAAGCGGTGGCGTTGACAACGTCAACACGATGCTGATCGGGGCGCCCGGCACGGGAAAAACACGGTCATACGTGTTGCCAAACCTGATGAGCGCCGAGGAGGAAAGTGTGGTCGTGCTGGATCCCAAAGGGGAAATCTACGATATGACCGCGTCGATGATGCAGGAGAAAGGCTATCGGGTGTTATCGCTCGATTTCATCAATCCGGCACAATCCGAGGTGTGCTACAATCCGCTCGAGTTTTGTCGCACCGAGGAGGACATCATCAAACTGTCGCTGATGCTCGTAGACGAGCAACGCGAAAGGTCCACCGATGTGTTCTGGCCGTTGACGGCGCAACTGCTGTGCAACGCGTTGCTCGGATATCTCAAAGCGTTCCGCCCGAATCGGCAGCAGCATTTGGGGTCCGTGATCAAGCTGTTGCGCGTTGCCACGGTCAACGAGGAAAACGCGGACAATCACAAGTCCAAACTGGACAAGATCTTTGAGGAAGTGTGTCAAAGGGATGACGCCTCATGGGCGGTGTCGCAATACGAGCTTGTCAAGCGTGCGGCGGGCAAAACGCAAAGGAGCATCATCATCTCGCTGATCGCGTCGCTGGGTGCCTGGATGACACCGCAGATGACGCAAATGATGAGCGAAGGGACCTTGGACATCGCATCGCTGTGTGCCGAAAAGACGGTGCTCTACGTCAAATGCTCCGACAGCGATCGCTCCAAGGACAAGCCGACGGCGATGTTCTTTATGCAGCTGTTTCAGGAGTTGTACCGCATCGCGGATGCGTCACCGACGCACGCGTTGCCGCGCCCGTTGCACATCCTCTTGGATGACGTGGGTGCCAACCTGAAGATACCGAATATGGACGGCATCATCGCGACCGCTCGCGGTCGCGGGATCTCGCTGTCAATCGTGCTGCAATCCATCGGGCAGCTCAAGCGGCAGTATCAAGACTATATGTCGATCCTCAACTCCTGCAACAACCTGGTCTTCCTGGGAGGCAGCGACATCGAAACGTGTCAAGAGATGGCGATGCGGTTGGACAAGCCGCTCGGCGACGTGCTGTACAAGGCGCCGCGTGTCATCTACGTCTTTCAGCAAGGCTGCCGTCCGGTGGTAACAACGGTGTACGAGCTGAAAGAGCATCCGCTGTACGAGCGGTTGTACGAATATCGACGTGACGTGACAAGAAAGGAGAGGTTGCTATGATGAAACAAGCGTATATTCGAGTGTTTGATCCGACGTTCACTTACGATTTGGCGAACAACGTGGGGCGCTGGCGGGCGCTGGAGTCGTATGTGCGTATCGTCCAGGGAATGACGGACGTGAACGATCCGAATCATCCGTGTCCGTTGCAAACGTCCTTCTATCGCTATCCCGAAAACCTTGTCGTGTTGTTCGAGATGGACGGCGTACACTATTGCCGTATTCTCGTCGGCGGTGTGTCCGATCGGCAGTACGAGGTGCTCGCGCAAAGCGAGGAGCTGCGTGCGTTCTTTGACGCGTGCGGGGAGAACGTGATGGTGCTGGACAACAATCGATGCAAAATGCTGATACCGACGTTTGATACGGTGATGACATACGTGCGCGCGTTCGAAGCGGCGCGCAACATCGGAGAGCAACACCGCGAAACGATGCACGAGTATCACGTGTTGCTCAGCAAATTGCAAAAGGACGTGGAGGAGATGCGCGGTACGAATCTGCGAAACGCGTATACGGATGGCGTGTATCTGGCAGAGCAGTATCTTATCACGCTCAATGCGGCAGTCAGCGACATACAAGATCGCGCCTTGTCGGATGCGCGGCGATGTGTGTTGAATGACGATCATAACGTGTGTCGGATGTTCGGCTTGTTTGTCTACGCGCTGATCCACGGTATCGGGAAAGGACGGCATCTGGAGCGACATCGCGGGATTTTCTCTCACGCGTTCGGGGAGATGTTGCAAGAATTGCGCACGTTTATGAGTGTTCATCCGACCATCGAGGAGGATTACGCGCAGTTTCTGCACTTGCCCGCCCACGAGCGCGAGAAGTTGCATAAGCTCTTGGAGGCCGAAGGCATGTTTGCGGACGAATGGGGATCTATCGGTGACGACTTGTTTTAAGTTGACACGAATTTCAAAGTGCTTTATAATAAAAAAAAGGGGGAATTTCTATGGAGAAAATTACGCTGTATGCAGATTTATATGAAAAATTAAACGAGTTATGTGAAGCGATGGGAGTGGCTGACGATGCGAAGCCACCCCATAAAATGGCGGAGCATTTGCGCGAGGCGGATCGGATGAGCAGTATCCTTGCCGACGAAGCGCAAACGATGGCCGATCACACCTGCGATGCGCTGGATACGTTGTACGAAAAGGATTTCGTCGGCGGGATCAAGGCATTGTCCGCCATGGTGTCGCAGGTGGATGAAATGCGCGATTCGCTGGATCGCATTCGCGCGGACGTGGCAAATGCGCTGTGTTCGTTGCGGGAGTTGACGGAGTCGGCGGGATGGACGCCCACGCGCACCGGCGAGGAGATCCAAGCATTTTTGGACGAGGGCTTTGAATTGGCGGAAACCATGTCGCTCGGGTATCACGACGGCGAGTTTGCGCTATTGTTTGAAAACGAGCCGGAAAGCGGAGAATTTGTACTGGAGCCGTTTGTCGTGGCGCGAGGCAATGAAGATTGCTACGAAGAAGTCCGTAAGTTCATCGAACAGTTTATGGATATGGAAGAGGAAGATTGCGAATGAATACGTGGGAACGCTTGAACGAGCAAGTAGGGAAAATGAGAGAACTGAACCCGCTTGCCGATTTGTTTTTGACGGTAAACGGTGAACGGATTGTTCGTGGCTTTTTAATGCCCGCGTTGGCGGAGGATGAAAACGTGGGTAACGGGATTGCCACGGATGCTTTGCAACGTTTGTGCACCGATCTGGTGAAATACGGATTTTTCGATCGTGTGTTGCAGTTCGCGTTGTTTTTAAGATGCGCGGATACAAGCGGCGAGGCGCTGGCAAAGTTTTATGAGATTATCGACCGGAACAAGCCGTTTCTCGGCAAGTCGCCGTCGGAATGGTGTGAGGCGTATTTATCCTTGATGCTTGACACCTTTCGCAAAAACGAAAGTATGCCGAATGCGTCGTGGGAGGACTTTGATCGGAACGACGTAGAGGATCGAACGGCAGATTTCATTGTATACGGGATGCTCGGCGTGAAGGGGGATGACTCAGTCGAGCAAGCCATTCGGAGAGTGACGCAGGTGATCGCCGAGGATGCAACGTTACGCATCGGTGATCGGGCGCTCAGCGAAACCGGTTGGTTACAGCACGTGTACCGCCAACACGCATTTATGAAGTGGAAATACGATAGCGATAACGTTGTGTATGCCATGACGTTGCTCAAACGTGCATTGGAACGGTTGAGCGAGGTTGAGGACTTGCAACCATACGTAGTTGCGTTGCTGGACGTGTATGTCGATTGGGCAGTGTCTGCACACACCAACGATGAAAACGTTAATCCCGCATTGTATGAGGTCAAGGGCGTGGGCAAGGCGATTGGCGAGTTTGCGCAAAAGCGGCGCGACTTGGTGGAGGACTTGGGATCGCGCGTGATGGGGTTGTGGCGCAACCTGCTGTATTTCGCGGTTTGCCAAGCCGTGCACGAAACGGATTACGCGACGGCGGCTGTGCTCCTCGTTCGTCATTATGAGAATGCACGTGTGGCGAAACAACAGCAGATGCGCGAGAAATTATATAATACGTATATGGAGATACCGGATGAAGTGATGGCGTTGTCGCTCTTTTGCGTGATCCAATGGGATCAGCGGCGCTCGGAACAGCAATTTTCCGGTCTGAAAAATGCGTTTACCGCGGCGCAAATGGCTAACATCCAAGAGCGATTCGGTGAAGTGGTCAATCAATTTGTGAAAAACAGCCAGGAAAACCTGCAGTTGATTAAGAACAATACGGAACTTACGGAAGAATTGCGTATGGTGGCGGCACAAGAAGAAAGTGATCGTTACCGACTGGTGACGTCGTTGTTTCCGAGCGCGGCTCACTTCCAGGAAAAGATCAACGACTCCATCGATGAGTTTAAGCGGACAAACGGCAATCTCACCAAGGATCTGTTTGCGTGTTTGGGCGAAGAAGAAAAGGAAACCGTTGTGGCGTACCTGCGCGAAGGTGAGCTGATCTATTCCTTGTTCAAAATGTTGCAAGAAGATCGCGGCGGTGAGGAACTGTATGACGGGTTGGATTTCTCGCCTGCCATTTTGCAGCTTACCAAAGCGATGGAGTATATCGGTAATTTGATCTGGCAGAACATTGACGTCACCGTTCGGCAAGCGGTGATAAACAATCGCGTGCGCGGATATAGGCACCTTACCAAACAAGGTGTGCTTAAGTTGCAGATTGAATTCGGTAATTTCCAACATTTGTTCAAGCAGCCGATGTGCGCGGCGTTGTCGCGTTCGCAAGGCACCAATAGCAGCGATACCAGAGTTTATTTATCCGATTTGTTGGATATTAGTCAGTATCCGAGAAACGGTCAGGACATCTTCAATAATTTGGGCGATTTGGTCGAATTGCGCAACAATGCGGCGCATCCGGCAAACGGCAGAAAACAACTGATTTCCGATTATCGCCTCTGCGAAGGTAAGATGATGACGGATTATCAGAGTCGGCAATTTGAACTGTGGCAGATCCTAAATATGGTGAAAGAAGGTGTCACGCTGCGAGAGCAGCCGTAGTCACAAAGAATCGGTAAGGAGTGCGGGTATGGAACGCAAAAACAGTTATTCCTTTTTCCAAAATCGGGAGTGCCAGCATTTTCCGTGTCACGCGACCGAGCATCCCGAGAATTTCAATTGTCTGTTCTGTTATTGTCCTCTGTATACGTTGGGGGATCAGTGCGGCGGGTATTTTCGGTATATCGCGAACGGCGTGAAGGATTGTTCCGCGTGTATGGTGCCGCACGCACCGGGCGGATATGAGTATATTCTCTCACGCATGGACGATACGGTGAAATTGGCTTTGGCAAACAAGAAAAAGTAACGAAAAGCGGTGTCCCGAGCGGACACCGCTTTTTTCTTTTGTTAAGGGGGATTTTTGTCAAAAAGGATTGACAAGCGGGACGGCGAGCGGTTACAATGCAGGTGGAAGCAGTCACCCGTGTGTGTGTCACCTTAAGGAGTGTGTGCCGCATGAAACGTATCAGACCAATCCATCAGATCGAGTCGTTGGACGAAGCGACGTTGATGCAACTTGAAGATGAATTTTTGAAAGCATATACGACACCGACCAAAAAAGAGTCGTTTTTAAGGCGTGTGGCGCTCATTTATAAGGGCCACTACTTAAAGACGTTTTTGGCGGTGTTTCTTTGCGTTTTACAGCTCAGTGCGAGTATGTACGTGCCGATCGCGGTGGCGAATATCATCGACGCGATCGCGGCGCAATCGTCGGACGGGTTGCACGTCATCGTCAGCAATTTGGTGACGGTAGCGGTGTTGCTGCTGGTCAATTATCCGATGCAACGTATCTATTATAACCTGAATTTCGACGTGCGGCGCTCGGTACAGGCGCAGTTGCGTACGGCGATCGTTGCCAAGCTGCAGGCGCTTAGTATCAGTTTTAACAAGCGTATGGCGTCGGGACGTATTCAAACGAAAGTGTTTGGCAACGTGGATTCGATACAGAGCGTTTACGTCTTTTTCACCATTGAAGTGCCGCATATGGTGGTGAACATCTTGGTGATCCTGGCGGTGCTGTTGATGCGCGGACGGTGGCAGTTGTTGCTGTTCTTCATACTGTGCGCGCCGCTGTTTTTGCTGACAACGCTGCCGCTTAAAAAGAAAATCAAGCAGCGCACCCGCGAGTTCCGTATTCATAATGAGGAGATCAACTCGCAGGTGTTGGATATGATCGAACTGATCCCCGTCACGCGTGCACACGCGCTGGAACAGTACGAGATCCATAAGATGGCGGGAAAATTCTCGGCATTTTCCAAAACGGGGTACACGCTGGATAAGACGACGTCGGGGTTGACGGTGTTACGCTGGATCACGTCGCAGATCTTTCAACTTCTCGCCATTGCGTTTATGGCGTATCTGGCGTTTGACGGGCACTTGAGCGTTGGCGAGATCGCGCTGTTTTTCGGATACTTTGAACGCTTTTTGACGAACATCGGCAAGATGGCGGAGGTCGTTCCCGCCATGGCGACCGCGACGGATGCGATCGCTTCGGTGACCGAGATCTTGCGTTCGCCCGAGGTGGAGCAAGAGAATGACCGCAAACCGCTGCGCCGTGTGGAGGGGCGGATTGATTTTCGCAACGTGTCGTTCCACTACGACGATGACGAGCGTCCCATCCTGAACGGCTTGAATCTTACCATCAACGCCGGAGAAACGGTGGCGCTGGTCGGTGAATCGGGCGGCGGTAAAACGACGCTTGTCAATATGATGACGGGTTTCTATCAACCGACCGGCGGCGAAGTGTTCGTTGACGGCAAGCCGATGAGCGGCATTGAATTGCAAAGTTATCGCAAGCATCTGGCGATGGTGCCGCAGACGTCGGTGTTGTTTGCGGGATCGATTCGTGAGAATATTACCTACGGGTTACCCCGCGTGAGTGAGGAACGGTTGCAGCGCGTCATTGATGCCGCGTGTTTGCGTGAGGTCATCAACGAGTTGCCGAACGGTTTGGATTCACTGGTGGGTGAACACGGCGGCAAACTTTCGGGCGGACAGCGGCAGCGTATTTCGATTGCGCGTGCGATGATCCGCAACCCCGATATCATTCTGTTGGACGAGGCGACGAGTGCGCTGGATACGGTATCGGAAAAACATATTCAGCAAGCGATTGAAAATCTGTCCCACGGCAAAACGACGGTGATCGTGGCGCATCGGTTATGCACCATCAAGAACGCCGACAAGGTAGCGCTCATCAAAGACGGGCAATGCGTGGAACTGGGTACGTTTGACGAGTTGCTGGAAAAGAAAGGCGAGTTCTACCGTTTCTATCAAATGCAAGTATAATGAGAAAACGCGGCGCGTCCGATCGGACGCGCCGCGTTTGTTATACGCCGGTATTATCGAAAAGGGGAATATGCGCGGTATCGGCAGACGAACGGTCTTGCACGTAACCGTTTGTCAGGTCCAAATTGAGAAGATGGTCGGTAACTTTCTCGTATTCGCGCGCGGTTACGCGGCGGGAGAGTTCGGGGTGTCCGTCCACGGGTAACACGGGGGTGTACTGACACATCAAGCTCACCCACACGTCGGGGATACGGCTGAGGGCATCCAACACCGCTAACGATTCGGCTGTGTGGGCGGGGAGAATGAGATGCCGCACGAGCGTGCCGCGCGTGGCGATCCCGCGCGCGGAGAGTTGCATCGGTCCCGTTTGCCGTACCATTTCACGAATCGCCGCAAGCGCGATTTCGGGATAATCCTTGGCGTCGGACAGGTCGGCGGCGAGGGCTTCGGTGACGTATTTCAGATCGGGGAGATATACGTCGACAAGTCCTTCAAGCGACCGCAGCGTTTCAACACGTTCGTACCCGCCGGTGTTATACACCACGGGAACCGGCGGGCGGTAGAGGGTGAGTGCCTTGCGGATGGTGGGCAGGTACGGCGTGGGGCTGACGAGGTCGATCACGTCGGCACCTTGCTCACAGAGTTCTTTGAAAATATCGACGAGGCGTTCGGTGGTAACGGGTTTTCCCGCCGCCGAGCGGCTGATCGTATGGTTTTGACAATAGCGACAACGCAGTGTGCATCCGCCGAAAAAGACGGCACCCGCCG
>JAZQTM010000098.1:0-2640 GCA_045630765.1 Acutalibacteraceae bacterium
TTTTGACGTATTCGGCACCCATACCGGCGTCGAAATCGTCCTCATACTTTTCGCGCATATCGCGGTAGTCTTTCTCGCTGGGCACCTGCTTTTCCTGGAGCGGTGTCGGACCGGGATCGACCACGATGTAAGAAGCAAAGGACAATACCTGCTCCAACAAACGCGGCGAAATATCGAGGAGAAGACCGATGCGAGAGGGGGTACCCTTGAAATACCAGATGTGCGATACCGGAGCGGCAAGCTCGATGTGGCCCATACGCTCACGACGCACCTTGGCGCGGGTAACTTCCACACCGCAGCGATCACAGATTTTACCCTTATAGCGGATGCGTTTGTACTTGCCGCAATGGCACTCCCAGTCCTTGGTAGGCCCGAAAATGCGCTCACAGAACAAACCGTCGCGTTCCGGCTTTAAGGTGCGGTAGTTAATGGTTTCCGGCTTTTTCACTTCGCCGTACGACCATCCGCGAATCTGATCAGGGGATGCAAGACCGATCTTGATAGAATCAAATACGTTAAATTCAGCCATGATGATTTGCCCCCTTTCTTACATTTCATCGGAATCGTCCGAGTAAGAATCCTCGTCCGAACCGAACAGATCATCACCGAAGAAGTCATCGACTTCCGGTTCTTCCACACCGTAGCCGTCGAGTTCGTTCTCGTTGGCAACCGTGCTGAATGCTTCATCGTCCACCGGATCAACGGTGACCACATTCAATTCTTCATCTTCTTCAAAGGTCTGCTTCAAGTCGATTTCTTGCTTATCGCGATCCAAGACCTTAATATCCAGACCGAGCGACTGCAATTCTTTGACCAACACTTTGAAGGATTCCGGAACACCGGATTGCGGTACGTTCTGACCCTTGACGATGGATTCGTAGGTCTTGACACGACCCACGACGTCGTCAGACTTGACGGTCAGGATTTCCTGCAAGGTGTAAGCAGCGCCGTAAGCTTCCAGCGCCCACACTTCCATTTCACCGAAACGCTGACCGCCGAACTGGGCTTTACCGCCGAGAGGCTGCTGCGTTACCAGCGAATACGGACCGGTCGAACGAGCGTGGATCTTATCGTCAACCAGGTGATGCAACTTGAGATAGTACATATAGCGGACGGTGACGGGATTATCGAACTGCTCACCGGTACGGCCATCGTACAGAATGGTTTTGCCGTTCGGGTTTTTACCCGCCTGCTCAAGCAATTCTTGAATATCGCCTTCGTGAGCACCGTCGAAGACAGGCGTCATAACCTTGAAGCCGAGTGCAGCTGCGGCATAGCCCAAATGCACCTCGAGCACCTGACCGATGTTCATACGGGAGGGAACGCCCAAGGGGTTGAGCACGATATCCAGCGGCGTGCCGTCGGGCAGGAAGGGCATATCTTCGCTGGGAAGAATACGGGAAACAACACCCTTGTTACCATGACGACCGGCCATCTTATCGCCGACGCTGATCTTACGTTTTTGAGCGATGTAGCAGCGTACCACCATGTTGACACCGGGGCTGAGCTCATCGCAGTTTTCACGAGTGAACACTTTGACGTCTACAATGATACCGTATTCGCCGTGCGGGACGCGCAGGGAGGTGTCACGCACTTCGCGTGCTTTCTCACCGAAGATAGCACGCAGCAAGCGCTCCTCAGCGGTCAGCTCGGTTTCACCCTTCGGGGTAACCTTACCGACCAGGATATCACCCGAGCGCACTTCCGCACCGATGCGGATGATACCACGCTCGTCCAGATCTTTCAGCGCATCGTCGCCCACGTTGGGGATGTCACGCGTGATCTCCTCCGGCCCGAGTTTGGTTTCACGGGATTCGATCTCGTATTCTTCTACGTGAATGGAGGTGAAGACGTCCTCACGCACCACTTTTTCATTGATAAGGACCGCGTCCTCGTAGTTGTAGCCTTCCCAGGTCATAAAGCCGATGAGCGCGTTCTTACCGAGCGCGATCTCACCGTTGCAGGTGGCGGGACCGTCGGCGATCACGTCATGCTCTTCCAAGTGCTGACCGGGTTCGACAACCGGGCGCTGGTTGATGCAGGTGCCCTGGTTGGAACGGGCAAACTTAATGAGCTGATAGGTGTCGATCGAGCCGTTGTCGTCGCGGCGGACCAATACGCGGTCGGCCGAAACGTCGGTGACGGTACCGGCAGCTTTTGCCAATACGCAGACACCGGAGTCTACACCGGCTTTGTATTCCATACCGGTACCGACGATGGGGGACTCGGTCTTGAGCAGCGGCACAGCCTGACGCTGCATGTTCCAACCCATCAACGCACGGTTGGCGTCGTCGTTCTCAAGGAAGGGGATCATCGCGGTAGCGACGGAAACGACCATCTTGGGCGAAACGTCCATATAGTCGATCTTATCGCTTTCGATTTCAACGAACTCGCTGCGCAGACGTGCGTTAACACGGCTACGGGCAAAACGACCGTTTTCATCCAACGGCTCGTTTGCCTGAGCTACGATGTAATCATCTTCCATATCGGCGGGCATATACACCACTTCATCGGTGACGATGCCGGTTTCTTTATCTACGCGGCGGAACGGTGCCTCAACAAAACCATACTGGTTGATGCGGGCAAAGGTCGCAAGATAGGAGATCAAGCCGATGTTGGGACCTTCAGGAGTCTCAATCG
>JAZQTM010000099.1:0-6687 GCA_045630765.1 Acutalibacteraceae bacterium
ATCCTCTAACTTGTTTAACTGACTGCGCAAGCGTGAACGCGCCTCGGCGGCTTTTTTGGAAAAATCCGCCGTGTTTTTCTGTTTGCGCAGGGCATCCAGTTCCGCAATCAACTGCTCCGCATCGTGACGCGCGCGCTCAACCACACGGCGCGCTTCGTCGCGGGCGTCATCCAGCTCGCGCTCTTTTTTTGCCTGCAAAGCCGCCAACTGCTCGGTGGCGGTTTCGTTGGCACGCTGCGCGGCACGAGTAGCCTCTTTCGCCTCTTGCAATTCCTTTTCGAGCGTTAATCGCTTTTCTTCGAGGGCGATCACGACCTCTTCCAAACGGCGGTCATCTCCCGACACGAGCGACTGTGCGCGCTGTACCAAAGCGGCATCCATACCCAACCGCTCGCTGATCGCAAACGCATTGGAACGTCCCGGCACTCCCACCGTCAACCGATACGTCGGGCGCAGCGATTCCACGTCAAATTCACAACTGCCGTTTTCCACACCCTCGGTCTGGATGGCGTACGCTTTCATTTCCGCATAATGAGTGGTCGCCGCAATTCGCGCGCCTTGCGCGCGCAAACGCTCCACCATTGCCGTCGCCAGTGCCGCACCCTCTACGGGATCGGTACCCGCACCGAGTTCGTCCAGCAACACCAAACTATGTTCATCCGCTTCGCCTAAAATGCGGATCAAATTCGTCATATGCGCCGAAAACGTCGACAACGATTGTTCAATGGATTGCTCATCTCCGATATCGGCAAGCACGGTGCGGAACACCGACAACCGACTACCGTCACGCACGGGCGGCATCAATCCGCACATCGTCATCAACGTCAGCAACCCAATGGTTTTTAAAGTGACCGTCTTACCGCCCGTATTGGGGCCCGTGATAACAAGCGTATCAAAATCGCCGCCGAGTTCTACGTCGATCGGCACAACCTTTTTAGGATCAATGAGCGGATGGCGCGCTTTGTTCAGGACGATGTATCCGTCATCCGCCAACTGCGGAACGGAAGCTTTCATCTGATATCCCAACCGCGCTTTGGCAAAGATCAGATCAATGCCGACCAGCACCGTATAATCATCAATAATGGCATCGGCAAACGAACCGACCTCGGCGGATAACGCCGTGATGATGCGTTCGATCTCCGCCGTTTCCTGCGACTCCAACACTTTCAATTCGTTGTTGGCTTCCACCGCACCCATCGGCTCGATAAACACGGTCGCGCCGGACGAGGAAGTATCGTGGACCAATCCCGCAATAGTCGAGCGATGCTCCGCCTTGACAGGTACAACAAATCGCCCGCCGCGAATGGTCACGATCGGCTCTTGCAACGCCTTTTGCGCCGCTTGCGAATGAATCAGCTTGTCCAACTGATCCCGCACCTTTGCGGATGCCGCCCGCATCTTGCGACGAATGGTATACAACTCGGGCGAAGCGTTATCGCTGATCTCGTCCTCCGACAACACGGTGGTACGGACGCGCTCTTCCAAAAACTTATTCGGGGAAAGGATGGAAAACCGATCATCCAGACACGTACCCATCCCCTCACAGTGCGCGCGCCACTCGCAAACCGAACGGATCCCGCGCAGCGTTCCCGCCACGCGTAACAACTCCGTAAGCGTTAACATCGCACCCGCCGCGGCACGGCGCAGGGCATTGGATACGTTTTTGACGTCACCAAACGGCGGCGCACCGAATTTTGCCATCAGACAAAACGCTGCGTCGGTATCGTTCAGTTGGCGCTGTACCTCCGAGAGATACGGCGACGGCTGCAAGGCGCGCGCCGCCTCTGCCGCGTCCTCACAGGTAGCCTGTGCCGCCAGCAGTTCCAGCACCTTATCCAATTCCAATGCACGATAATGCTTGTTCATTGATCCGTTTCCTTATACCAGACTGTGATAAAAATCCAACGTGTTAAACCCACGGTTTAACTGTGCCAATAAAAACCGTTCCACGATATCGCCCAACACCGCCGTATCCGCTTCGGGCAATGAAAACGCAAAGCATTTTTCAAACGGCGCGTATACGATATGCCGCAGCGCTGCGAGTACCCCCGCCGAAAGCGGCAACGTATCGGCACCGCTGTGCTGCTCGCAAGTGATTTCGCCTCTGAGCGGTGAAAACCGCGTGCAATCCTGTGTATCGCATTGCGCACACTGCGCCACCGCAGGCATATATCCCGCTTTGCATAATAACCGCAATTCGGTCACGGCTTTGACAAGCGCGAGCGACCGTGTCCCCACGGACAAATAATGCAACGCGTTGAGTAAAAGCCGCAGTTCTTCTTCGGCTTCTTCCTCCGCGGGTGCGAGCACACCCGCCAATTCACAAAAATACTGTGCCAGAGCAAGCTTTGTCAGATCGCCCCGCACGTCAAAAAACACCTGTAACGGTTCCGCATCATCCACTATGTATTTTTCCCGTCCCTTATACAATGAAAGACGGGAATAGCAAAGCAGTTGTGTCGCGCTGCCGTTGCGATTTTTCAGTTGTCTGGCACCGCGCACCGAAGCGCGGATAACACCAAGCTCGCGCGTCAGCGCCGTTACAAAACGGTCCGACTCGCCAAGCGTATTATTTTCGCGGATGATCAGCGCGTCGGTCGTCAGTTTCATGCGACTTCTCCTGCTTGCTTCCTACGGTATTTTCGCCGTTTCCGTACACGTCCACCCCGCAATAGCGCAGATAATCGTGTACCTTTCCGGTCTTTTCAAAGGTTGCCCATAATTTATCCTGATCCATCATCCCGTCGCCTCCGTTCAATATTACTTTGAACGAAAACGGGACGTTCCATACATAGGAAATTTTTACAAACGATACCCAAATCCGTTAAGAAGTCCCTGACGGTTACGCCAGTCCTCCTTAACCTTGACCCAGCATTGCAAATTCACGTGCGCATCCAGCGCCTTTTCCATTTCTTCGCGTGCCGCGGTGGAGATGCGTTTGAGCATCGCGCCCTTTTTGCCGATCACCATACCCTTGTGGGTATCCCGCTCGCAGAAAATTTCCGCATCGACATCCAAAATCACACCGCGATCGGTTTCGCGTTCTTCCATACGCTCAATGACAACGGCGATCCCGTGCGGGATCTCGTCACGCAGCGAGAGCAACATCTGCTCGCGTAACAATTCCGCCGCCAACACCTTTTCGGGTTGATCGCTGACAGCATCCGCGGGGAAAAAGTGCGGACTCTCAAACGTGTATTTGGTAAGCTCGGAGAGGAGATCGTCTGCGCCCTCACCCGTCAAAGCGGATACCGGCAATATTGCCTCAAAGCTGAATTCCTGCCGCCAAGCATCAATGCAAGTCAACAGTGTCGCTTTATCCTCTACCGTATCGATCTTATTGATAACCAAAAGCACCGGCAACTTCTGCGCACGGAATTTCTGAAGCAACTCGCGCTCCGCATCCCGTACGGTAGCGGTCGGCTCCACAACGAGCACACCCACGTCCACACCGGTCATCGCTTCGCCAATGGATTTTACCATAAAATCGCCAAGGCGTGTGCGGGGACGATGGGTACCGGGCGTGTCCAAAAAGACCAGCTGTACCGACTCCCGCGTCAACACACCCATAATGCGGTTACGTGTGGTCTGCGGCTTGTCCGATACGATGGCAACCTTTTGCCCCACCAACGTATTTAACAGCGACGATTTTCCCACGTTCGGTCGACCGACCAACGCGATAAAAGCAGAGGTTGTTTCCATTACTTTGCTCTCCATTTCCACACAAACAGCACCGCCGGTATCGCGGACAGTGCCAATAAAATAGGCTTATAAATATGTTCGCCCCAGTCGGCGAAAATCGCAAACCAGACGTCCGGCTTCCAAAACAAGCACACCGCCACTGCCACCGCGGCAATCGCCGCTACAAGCACCGCGCCCGCCGCCATATCTTTGGCAGCACCGGCAAGCGGATGCCGCTCGGTAGAAACGCGATCGATCGTGCGCTCCACTGCCGAGTTAAACAGTTCTGCCACCAGCACACCGCCGATGGTCAAAGCGAGCAACGCCCCTTCGGCACGGGACAGTGAAAAATGCGGAGTAAACAACAACACGTAAAACGCGATCACCAGATGAAAGCGAAAATGCCATTCCTCACGCGCACACCGCCATACACCGCGCATCGCCCAACCGAAACCCTTAATTATCTTCGAGCACATAGCTGTTCCCACGGGGCAAGCCCACTTGTTTCATCACGGTTTCTTCCTTTTCGCGCATACGTACGGCTTCCATACCGCCCTGCACGTGATCGTACCCGAGCAGATGGAGCATGGAATGAACGGTCAGATACCCCACTTCGCGGTTAAAGCTGTGTCCGTAATCCTCCGCCTGCTGTGCCGCCCGCTCAAGCGAGATCATAATATTACCCAACAAGATTTCGCCCGTTTCGGGATGGCGATCGTATTCACCGTTTTCCCCGAGCGGGAACGAGAGAACGTCGGTCGGTGCGTCAATGCCGCGCTGTTCCAAATTGACCTCGTGAATGCGTTCGTTGTCCACGAGCGTCACGTCTACCAGCACACTGCCGTCCACCTTTTCCAATTCCAATACCGCGTGGCAGCAACGGCGAATGAGCATACGAAGTCCCGTCGGGATCTTAAAGGCTTTTTGTTGGTTTTCAATGTCTACTCGCAGTTTTTTGAGCATTCCGAGTCCTCTTTTCTTCCTTGTTTTTATCATAGCGTTCATACGCTTCAATAATGCGCTGCACCAACTGATGCCGCACCACGTCTTTTTGCGTAAAGGTGCAAATGGATACGTCCTCCACGTCTTTCAATACCCGCATAACCTCGCGCAGACCGCTCTGTTTGCCGGACGGCAAGTCAATCTGCGTAATGTCACCGGTCACCACCATTTTGGAATTAAACCCAAGACGCGTTAAAAACATCTTCATCTGCTCGGGAGTGGTGTTTTGCGCTTCGTCCAAGATCACAAAACTATCATCCAGCGTCCGACCGCGCATATACGCAAGCGGTGCGATCTCGATGTTACCGCGCTCGAGATATTTCTGATACGTTTCCGTCCCCAGCATATCAAACAACGCGTCGTACAACGGTCGCAAATACGGATCAACCTTCGACTGCAGATCGCCGGGTAAAAAGCCGAGCTTTTCGCCCGCTTCCACCGCGGGGCGCGTCAAAATGATGCGGTTGACTTGCTTGGAACGGAAAGCTTCCACCGCCATCGCCACCGCCAAATACGTCTTACCCGTACCGGCGGGACCGATGCCGAGCACGATCGTGTTATCGCGGATCGCCTCGACGTATTGCTTTTGTCCCAACGTTTTCGGCTTGATGGGACGGCCTTTGGCAGTGATACAAATACTGTCACCGGTCAACGCGGGCAACTGATCGTCGGTCCCCTCGCTGACAAGCATCAACACGTACCGCACGTTCTGCTCGGTCAACTGCTCACCGCGATTGAGAAGCTGCAACAGCCCTTCAATCGCGCGCGTGGCTTTGGCAACCGCTTCCGGTTCACCGCTGACCTTCAGTTCGCTGTCACGATTAAGAATCGTAACCCCGAACTGCTGCTCGATCAACCGAATATTCTCGTCAAAATTCCCGAACAGCGCCACCGCCTGCTCCATACGATCCACATTGATGATCTGTTCTATGACTTCCGCCTCCCGCGTTTTTACTATCATGGTATTATACCACAAAAAAACGCCGTTGTCATCAGAAAAACTGTGAATTTTTCATTTCCCTTGCAATTCGATCGCTTCACTCCGCCCAATGGATTCCAAACACGTATACGTGCCGGTAAGCGTCCACCCGTCGTCGGTTTTTTGCTCGGTCACCGTTTCCGCTTCGATCGTAACGGCAGCGCGCAATTCTTCCGCCGATTTGTTAAGCCGTTCCCTTGCCAGCGCCAGCGCATCCTCGTCAGTGCGTGTGCAAACCACCGTTTCGTCAAACACAAGTCGCGTCACCTCTACGCCGATCGGTAACGCCTTACCACCCGCACACAACGGATACCGCGCCGTCTGCTCCGTATACGTTCCCTCCACGTCTACCGCCGCATACAACGGTATCCGCCAACCAAGCAGATAAAGACAGGGGCGAGAAACCGTGCGCGGAACAGGATTCGGCACACTTTCCTCAAACGGCACGCTCACCGTCAACGTGCGCGTGGTGCGCGCCGTTACCTCACCCACAGCGTGCTTGAGAAGCGGTCCGACCTTACTGTCCATCACTCCGCTGATGAGCAACGTCCCCTCGGTCACCGCATCCCCCACCTTAACCATCGCTTGCCCGCTCACGGCATCCATACGGACGATCACACCGTCACGTGTAGCAACAACGTTTACCGGTCCGTCGGGCGCAATCGGCTGTGACTCTTTTCGCTCTCTGACCTCCACCGTCGCGGTACTCCCCTCAAAATTCACCGTCAGCCACACGATACTCGGCAGACGCTCCAAGGCCGTCAATTGCAACTGCGGCAGATCAACGGCATCGAGCGCAGCACCTTCATAAACGCCGAGCGGTTCCAACACCTCGCGGATCGCCTCGTCCGTCACTTGCTCGTTTCCCACAATGCGCACGATCCACACGCGGGAAGACAGAAGTTGCAATAACAACACCAATACCGCCGCTCCCGCCAAAAGTCCCCACCGCAAACGAAACGGACGCAACAAAAACGGTAACCCGTGCCGCTCGCGCACCCGCATACGCACCGATGCTGCGCGCG
>JAZQTM010000100.1:0-26932 GCA_045630765.1 Acutalibacteraceae bacterium
CGTCTTTGCATTTTCCCATTTTGAAACTGCTTGGAATGTTACACCCAACTTTTTCGCAAGTTCCTCTTGTGTTAATCCACACTTTTTACGGTATTTCTGTATATTAGCCGCTAAAACAATATTTGTGTTATCCATTATATCAGCTCCTTTGCTGATATAATTATAACAAACAACTCCCAAGCGTACAATAAAAGAAAAGTTGATATTTTTCAACCTGAGGTTGAAAGTGATATTCCGTGCTTCGCACAGAGTGATATTATGCCTTGCGGCATAGTGATATTTTTGCCGTTGGCAAAAGTGATATTATATTCGCCCTTAACTGCCCGAAGGGCAATATCACTTAGGCGTAGCCTAAAAATCACTGCGCAGCAATATAACTCGCCGCAGGCGAATATAACTAAAAAAACTCTTGTTCGAAAGAACAAGATTTTTTTCTGGAGCTGGTAGACGGACTCGAACCCCCGACCTGCTGATTACAAATCAGCTGCTCTACCAACTGAGCTACACCAGCATCTTTTGAATGCTCAATCACTATATCACATCCGACTCTGCTTGTCAAGAAAAAGCTTTTGTTTTCTTGCGTATGCCTTGCTATGTTAAGAAAATTTAAATATTTATAAAAGCGGTTGCAAGAAAAGCTTTTTTGCTGTACAATAAGGCTATCACGTAGGAAAGTGTGAACAGGTTATGTTCTTTTATGAAGGTCAAAAATGCCCGGTTTGCGGCAACTTTTTCGGCGAGCAGGATGATATCGTCACCTGTCCCGAATGCGGTGCGCCGCATCACCGTGACTGTTGGAAAACCGAAGGGCATTGTCATTACGCCCATTTACACGGCACGGGTAAAGCGTGGCACGAAGAACAACAAGCGCAAACCGATGCGCAAGCGGCACCTCAAAAGCGCTGCTCGCGGTGCGGTTATGATAATCCGGAATTCGCGGAATTCTGCGCGCACTGCGGTAAGGAACTGGACGTACAGGATTGGCAGACGCAAACTGCCACTCCCCCAATAAACGAGCGACCACCCGTCGGACAGTACACCCCGCCACACGGCGGTGCGTACCCTCCGTTCGTTCAACAGCCGTTTAACGATCCGTACGGCGGTGTCCCGCGCACCGAAACCATTGACGGTGTACCGGTGGACACGATGGTAAAACTGATCGGTCCGAATTCCGCGTATTATCTCCCCCGCTTTTACCGTATGACACACGGTGGCTCCAAGGTGTCTTGGAACTGGGCAGCGTTTCTCTTGAATTTCAATTGGCTTTTGTACCGCAAAAATATTTTGTGGGGCACCATCGTCTTTGTCGTGACGATGATCGTCAATTTTTTCACACAAACCATCACCGCACAATTTGAGGGATTGCTGAACGCTTCCTCTATGGAAGCCATGATGCGAGCGGCAGAACGGATACTCTCTACTGAGCAAGGACGACTGTTGTGGAGTATTCTGTCGTTGCTTTCTCTGATAACCGTAGCGTTATGTGTGGGTGTCGGACTTTTCGGGAATTATTTGTACCTGCGCACACTGTTGCGTAAGGCAAAGAAGGTCGAAGACGAAGAAATTTCCCCATATGATCAAGAGTTTCACAAATCCGGCGGTGTGTCATTTGCGCTGGCAATAGCACCGCTTCTGTTGCTTTCGACGTTACCGTATATCGTCATTTTTGTTTTATCTATTTTATGAGGAGTGTGGATTATGTCAAATCGTGTTCGTAAAGCGGTCATCCCTGCGGCAGGACTCGGCACGCGCGTACTGCCGGCATCCAAGGCGATGCCGAAAGAAATGTTACCCATCGTGGACAAACCCGCTATCCAGTACATCGTGGAAGAAGCGGTTGCCGCCGGTATCACGGATATTCTCATCATCACCAACCGCGGCAAGGGTATCATTGAGGATCATTTCGATCACAGCATCGAGTTAGAGCAGCGGTTGCTTGCCGGCGGACGTACCGAAACGCTCGCAGAGCTCAATCGCATTACCGATCTTGCCAACATCACCTTTATCCGTCAAAAAGAAACCAAAGGCTTGGGACACGCGGTAAACTGTGCCCGTTCCTTCGTCGGAAACGAGCCGTTTGCGGTATTGTACGGTGACGACGTTATCATCGGCGAGGATCCTGCTTGCGGTCAGTTGTGCCGTGCGTATGAGGAATACGGCAAAGGCGTTGTCGGTATCAAAGAAGTGACCGCCGAGCAGATTCAGAAATATTCCAGCTTGGCAGTTGCACCGTTGCACGACAATATCTATGCCGTGTCGGATATGATCGAGAAACCGAAACCGGATCAGATCCTTTCCCTGTTTTCCATTTTAGGTCGTTGCGTGCTTCCGCCGGAGATCTTTGATATTCTGGATAAGACACCTCCCGGAGCGGGCGGCGAGATCCAGCTCACCGATGCTATGATGACGTTGGCGCGTACCGTGGGTATGACGGGTGTGGATTTCACCGGTATCCGCTACGATATGGGCAACAAGCTCGGCATTCTGCAAGCCACTTGCGAAGTCGCCTTGAAACACCCCGAAGTCGGCACCGATTTTGCCGCGTACTTAAAAGAACTGGTTAAAACGTTATAAAAAATTGAGCCTCACGTAACAGTGTGAGGCTCATATTTTTTTAGGTGCGGGCATACTATCCTACAAGGAGATGATGGTATGACTCGACCAAAATTGGATTGGAAAGCTTTGTTATTCTTTTTGGTGTACACCTATGCCTTGGCAGGGATCGGCGCACTACTCGGCGGAAGCTTTGATATCAGCGCTCTAAACGCCCCGCCTTTGGCACCGCCCGCGTGGCTTTTCCCCGTGGTGTGGTCAATTCTGTATACGTTGATGGCGATAGCGGCATACCTTGTCTTTGCCAGCAACGATCTTGATCGCGGTCCTGCCTTGCGCTTGTATCTGTTGCAAGTCGCAATCAATGCGTTGTGGTCGTTTTTCTTTTTCCGTTTGGAATGGCGTTTGTTTGCGTTCTTTTGGTTACTGCTGCTCATTGCCGTTGTGGTGTTGACAATGGTCGCATTTCGCAAAATCAACCGCACGGCGTTTCGCTTGCTTATCCCCTACCTTTTGTGGCTGACGTTCGCCGCCTATTTGAATATCGGGTATTATTTACTCAACCGATGAAAAAAGACGAGTCGTACACCACTCGGCTTTTTTATTACAACTGATATTGTGCTTGATATTCAGCAAACAGGGCGTTAAACTCGCTGTTATCCGTTTTGACGGAATTGAGATACTCGTGCGTTTGGAAGCTGTCTCGACCAAGCTCAATGATCGCTACCGCGATGTTGGAGCAGTGGTCGGAAATACGCTCGTAGTTGTTGAGCATATCCGACAGAATAAACCCGAGTTCAATCGTGCAATTTCCTGCACGTAAACGCTCAATATGCCGTGCCTTGATATCCGCACTCAGCAGATCAACAATCTGCTCAAGCGGTTCTACGCGCTTGGCTTTTTCAATGTCGTCATTGACAAACGCATCGACGGTCAATGTCATAATATCGCGGATCGCCGTGGACAGAATGCCGAGTTCGCGCTGGGCATCGCCCGAGAAGTGAATCTGCTTGTTATAGATTTCTTCCGCGCCATCCAGCAGGTTCAACGCGTGGTCGCCTAAACGTTCGAAATCGCCGATCGTATGCAACAGTTTCGATACCTTGCGACTATCGGCATCGGACAATTCTTTACCGGACAGTTTTACCAAATAGGTGCCAAGCTCGTCCTCATAGCGATCGAGGTAGTCCTCCGCATCGCGGATAGCCTCCGCTTCTTTTTCAGCGTAGTTTTCGATCATTTCAATGGAAGACAGCAATGTGGATTGAGCCAAATTCGCCATTTTAACGGTCAGGTTGTTGCATTCTGAAGCGGCAAACGAAGGCGTCGACAACAAACGCTCGTCCAAGAAACGACGCTGTTCGGTCTTGTCTTTTCCGCGAACGAGCATATTCGCCAATTTGACAAGCTGTTTAGAGAACGGCATAAGAACGATAGTAACGAACACGTTAAAGATCGTATGCACAAGTGCAATGCTCCAAGGCTCGACGTTCGCATCAATAAACTCAAAGGGGAAAATCGCATGAATGCCGTAAAACAGCACCAAGCAAAGTGCTGTACCGATAATATTAAAGGACAAGTGGATCGCCGCAACCTTTTTGGCGTTTTTGCTGACACCGATGCTGGAAATGAGCGCCGTCACACACGTACCGATATTCTGTCCCATAATGATCGGGATCGCCATACCGTAACTGATACCGCCCGTCAGTGACAAGGCTTGCAAAATACCGACGGACGCTGCAGAGCTTTGAATAACACCCGTGAATGCCGCACCAACAAGCACACCGAGAACAGGATTGTTAAACGCAGTCAAAATGCTAGCAAACTCAGGACTATCTGCCAAAGGTGCCATCGAATCTTTCATCAGTTCCATACCGAACATTAAGACGGCAAACCCCAAGCAGATATTACCGATACTCTTTTTGGAGTCTTTTTTGGAAAGCATGGAAAGGAGAATACCCGCCAGCGCAATCAAGGGCGAGAAGTTTTCCGGTTTTAACAGATTGATGAAGATGTTCTCCGAGTCGATACCCGAAAGGCTCAAAATCCAAGCCGTCAACGTAGTACCGATGTTGGAACCCATAATAACGCCGACCGTTTGCGAGATATCCATAATCCCCGAGTTCACCAAACCGACAAGCATAACCGTCAGTGCCGACGAGGATTGAATGGCGATCGTAATACCGGCACCAAGCGTCAAGCTGGCAAACGGATTGGAAGTCATACGTTTGAGGGCAGTTTCCAAACGGCTACCCGCTAATTTTTCCAAACCGCCCGACATAACGTTCATACCATACAGGAAAAACGCCAAGCCGCCGAGCAAGGTGAAGATCGAGAAAATTGTCATGTGTGATTACCCCTTTTCCTTCCCATTTTGAAAAAAGCATCAGCCCAAACCAACAACGCGGCATGGGATGATGCTTTCCTTTAAGTATTTTTAATAATGACCGAGCCAACGCACTCAGCGGCGTGTTCACAAGCATCGGAGCACGCCTCAAAACATTCATAAATTTTACGCCAAGATACCGTTTCCAAAACATCTGTCGAGTTAACGGTGAGATCGCGCATAGAGTGTATGAACAGCTCATCGCACTCTTCTTCAACACTGTTGAGCGCGATAACCAGTTCACGTATCTTCTTGGAACGTTTAAAGTTTTCGAATTCCTGCATCACTTCACCAAGCAGCTCACAGGACTTGACCAAGCGCTTGGCAAACACAACGGCATCAGGCCGTACAGCCTTAATGTCGTACATATAAAACCGCTGTAAAATTTCCTCTAAAAGATCGGTAACGTCATCCAGTTTATGGCTGAGCATATCCAGATCTTCGCGATCAACAGGCGTTACGAAAGCCTTGGCAAGCGCTGCCGACATCTCGTGCTTGATACGATCGGCGCTGTGTTCGAATTCGTGCATCGTTTTCAGTTTGCTTTCTAACTGTTCGTGATCGTATTGTTCCAAGCACTCAACCAAATAGGTCGCCGCTTTTTGAGAATACGATACGCTCTGCACAAAATTGTCAAAGTAGAATTTATCGCCCTTTGCCATTTCAAAACATCCTTTCTGTTACATAAAGACCGTCATAAACAGTTTTGTCATTAAGAAGCCGACTAAACCACAACCCGGGAACGTCAGCACCCACGTCAGTACCATTTCTTTCACGACACCGAAGTTGATCGCGGATACACGCTTGACGGCGCCAACACCCATAATCGACATCGTTTTCGCATGAGTAGTCGAAACCGGTAAACTGAACACCGAACAAACCAACAGCGACAAGGCACCGGCAATATCCGCCGAAAAACCTTGGTACTTTTCAAGTTTAACCATATCCATACCAACAGACTTAATAATCTTTTTGCCGCCCATCGCGGTACCGAGCGCCATCACTGCGGAGCAGACGATCATCAGCCACATATAATCGCCGACGATGTCCAGATCGTTCGGCAGCCCTTGTCCCTGCGACATATAGACGCAAAGCAAAATGACGCCCATAAACTTCTGACCGTCCTGTGCGCCGTGCATAAATGCCATAGACGCGGCACCTGCGATCTGTGCGCCTTTGAAAAACGGTTCGGTTTTGGGGCGGTTCGCCTTATAGAACATAGCGGTAACGCCCTTACAAACTATCCAGCCGAGACCGAAGCCGAGAACCACCGAAATGCCGATACCGTACACGACCTTAACCCATTCGTTTCCATTGACACCTGCAAAACTGCCGTGTAAGGCGATCGCACTACCGCTAAGTCCTGCAATCAGTGCGTGGCTTTCGCTGGTGGGGATACCGAACACCCACGCGATAGTCGCCCATAAGACGATTGCAAACAAGGCAGCGCTGAGGGCAATGATCGCTTGGTCGGGATCCGTACCGAAATCCACCATTTTGGTGATGGTTTCCGCAACGGTGGCATTTACCATCGTCATCACAAACACACCGAGGAAGTTAAAGACTGCCGCCATCAAAATGGCTGCCTTCGGAGGCATACAGCGCGTAACGACACAAGTTGCAATCGCGTTCGGTGCATCTGTCCAGCCGTTAACCAAAATAACGCCAAGCGTCAGCACCACGGCAATAAACAGAAGCGGGTTTGCAGTCATTTGATTCCAAAATGCCACCATATGCTTCACTCCTTTTTTGTGAAATCTCCAACTTTATCCATTGTAAGTATACCAGTTGACAAACCATAAGTAAAATAGTATAATCTTATAAAGTTTATAATATTTTTGACATAATAGGAGGAAATACCGTGACAATACGACATTTGCGGATTTTCGTCAGCGTTTGTGAACACAACAGTGTCACGCGTGCGGCTCAAGCGTTGTATATGGCGCAGCCTACCGTGTCACATTGTATTGCGGAAATGGAAAAGCATTACAACGTCGAGTTATTTGAGCGCATCAATCAGCGCTTGGTGCTTACTGATATCGGAAAAGAATTGTTTATGAAAGGTAAGGAAATCCTTGCCGAATTTGAGGATTTTGAGAACTTGGCAGAATCACGCGGTAAAAGTCCGCGCGTGCGCGTTGGATCGGCACTGACGTTAGGTCAGACCGTTATCCCCCGATTTATGCAATTGTTGGGCGAAAACGGGTTGAATATTCGTCCGAGTGTCCTCATTAAACCTTCTGTTGCCATTCAACGTGAGCTTGAACGCGGCAACTTGGATTTTGCCATTTTGGATGGTGAGATCACCTCGCCGTATTTGATTGCGCAACCGTTCAAAAACGAAAAATTGGTGGCAGTCGCACACCGCGATTTTGACGCCCCTTCTACACTGGAGTTAAAAGAGTTTATCAAGTATCCCCTATTGTTGCGGGAACAAGGAAACTTGGCGCGCGAGTATCTGGAGCGGCTTCTTCACGATCACAACCTGAACGTACGTCCGACGATCGATTCCGTCAACAATCAAGTGCTTATTACGGCGGCGCTCTCCAAACTCGGCATTGCGTTTTTGCCCGACAGCGTGGTGCGCGAACAACTGGAAGGTAATGAACTGAAGCAAATTTCGGTAGAAGGACTGGATGCGATTCGTACCGACTATATCGTGATCCACAAAAACAAAAAACTAAACCTTCTGCAACAACAAGCGTTCGATATTTTAAAAAGTATGTAGACTCAACCAACGGTATGTGTATTTTTGCATACTCTTCCTCTATACTGAATGTGAAAGGAGACACTTTATGAATCAGTTGAAAATCGGAAAGTTCATTTCGGAGTGCCGTAAGCAAGTCAACTTAACGCAAATGCAACTGGCAGAGAAATTAAATATCACTGACCGTGCTGTATCCAAATGGGAAACCGGCAAAGCTATGCCCGACTCCTCTATTATGCTGGATCTGTGTGAGTTGCTGAACATCAGCGTGAATGATTTATTGTGTGGAGAGAAAATCGATATGGAAAACAACCAACAGAAAAACGAAGAACTTTTGCTCCAAATGGCAAAAGAAATGGAACAAAAGAATAAAATGATCTGGACGTCTATGTGGGTGTTAATGACCATCAGCATATTCAGTTTGATCGTGGGTCTTTTGATTGCCGCGTTTTTGATACCCGAAGGCGTGTGGCAATTGGTCGCCATACTCGGCATTTGCATTTTCTTTTTGATACCGTGCTTCTATGCATTAAAACTCGAAGTAAGTGTGGGCTCTTACAAGTGTAAGAATTGCGGTTATGAGATCGTGCCCACCTATAAAGAAGCGTTAAACGCCATGCACAGAGGAACAACCCGTTATTTGAAATGTCCTAATTGCAACAAACGCACGTGGTGCAAAAAAGTTATCAAGAAGTAATCTTTCAATAGATAAAACAAAAAGCTATGAGCAATATTGCTCATAGCTTTTTTAATTTATCGTTCGTTGTAATGCAGCGACAGATTCGACGTGGGCCGTTCGCGGAAACATATCCACGGGAGTCACGCGCACCGTCTGATAACCGCGCTCGGAAAATTGTTTCAAGTCACGGGCAAGCGTGGCGGGATCACAGGACACGTAGACGATGCGATCGGGTGCCATACGGCTGACCGTATCGATCAGTGCTTCATCGCAGCCTTTGCGCGGCGGATCCACAATCACCACGTCGGGACGGATTCCCTCGCGTTCCAGTTGTGCGGCGGCTTTTGCGGCATCCGCCGCCATAAAGCGGGCGTTTGTAACGCCGTTTGTTTGCGCGTTTAAACGAGCATCCTCTACCGCCGCTTCGACAACTTCAACACCTATCAGCGTCTTGGCTTTGTCAGCCATTGTCAGTCCGATAGTGCCGGTACCACAGTACAGATCTAAAACGGTTTCCGCACCGGTCAGCGCGGCTTCCTCGGCAGCTTTTTGATACAGCCGTTCCGCTTGGTCGCGGTTAACTTGGTAAAACGATAACGGTGACAGGCGGAAGGTCATACCGCACAGCGTATCCGTGATATAAGGATTGCCGTACAGTGCAAACGAAGTGTCGCCAAGCACCACGTTCGTATCGCGCCGATTAAGATTGACCATAACCGACGACAGATTGGGTAACGCCCGCTTCAAGGAATTGACCAACACCTCTGTTTGCGGCAATTTCCCCGAAGTACATACAAGGCATACCATCAGTTCTCCGCTCGCCGTGCCTTGGCGAATGTAAACGTGACGTAACAATCCCGTGTTTGTCGTTTCATCGTAGAGTGAAACGTTAGCCGTTTTAATCCAATCATCAACCACTTGCAAAACGGTCGCAAAACATTCCGGTTGCAACAAGCAGTCCCGCTGATCGATAATGCGATGACTTCTGGCAGCATAAAATCCGATTTTGGCACCGTTCTCCCCCGCCGCTACCGGATACTGCGCTTTGTTGCGGTACCGCGTCGGCGAAGCACAGCCAATGATCGGTTCGGGCGTGATATCCAATTTTCCGATACGTGAAACGGCATCTGCAACGCGCTGCCATTTATATTGCAATTCAGCGTCGTAGGTAACGTGACAATAGGTGCACCCACCGCACTTACCAAACGCGGCACACGACACCTGCGTAACGCGGTCGTTTGAAGGGGTAACGAGTTCATCCACAATACCGAACGCCATCGTTTTTTGCACTTTAACGATACGGCAACGGATGACATCCCCGACGGCGGTAAACGGCACAAACACCGTCATGCCGTCTTCGGCGCGACCGATGCCGTTCCCCTCCGCGCTGATCGCGGTGATGGTCAGGTCAATGATCTGATTTTTTGAAAGCATCGGTCACACCTCCTTAGAAAAAGGACATTTGGCTGGAATCCGGCAGCCCGTTTAACGCACCAAGCTGACGCAGTGATTCAATCACCGCGCTGCTGATACCCGCTCGGTCTTGTATTTCCTCGCAGGAAATGTATTCTCCGCCCTCTTTCGCTTTCATCAGCGATTCGGCGGCGGCATTACCAAGACCTTTGACGGCGGTAAACGGCATACGAATCTTGCCGTCTTCCAACAGGAATTTATACGAATGGGATTTATACAGATCGACCGGTAAAAATTCCACGCCGCGTTGCATCGCTTCATAGATCACGTGCAAAGTTTCAGCTTGTGACTGATCTTTCGCGGTCGCTTCCTTTTTATCCTTCATACGCAACGTATCCATCAAACGCTTGACGGTATCCTTGCCCGCCTGCACCGGTTCTGCATCAAAATCTTCGCCGCGACCGGTGAAATACGCCGCATAATATGCCGCGGGGCGATGCACCTTATACCAGGCCACACGCAATGCCGCAATACAGTATGCCGCGGCGTGCGCTTTCGGGAACATATACTTAATTTTAAGGCATGAATCAATATACCACTGCGGAACACCGTGTTCCTTCATAGCGGCAAAATGCTCGTCTGTAAGCAGTTTTGACGCATTACCTTTACGCACGATCTCCATAATCTTGAACGCCATATCCGGCTCCAAACCTTTGTGCATTAGGTACGTCATAATATTATCACGCGTACCGATAACTTCGGAAATGGTGCAAGTACCGTTCTTAATGAGTTCCTGTGCGTTACCCAGCCACACGTCAGTACCGTGGGACAAGCCGGAAATCTGTAACAGATCGGCAAATTTTGTCGGTCGGCAATCAAGGAGCATCTGCCGCACAAAGCCGGTACCCATTTCAGGAATAGACAAGGTGCCGGTTTCGCAGTCGATATCCTCAACCGTAACGCCGAGCGGCTCCGGCGAGGTAAACAGCTTGTAGACTTCAGGATCCGACATCGGAACGTCCATAACGTTGATGCCGCTGTATTCCTCCAGATATTTATAAATCGTCGGAATCACGTGACCGAGGTTATCCAGTTTTAAGATGGTATCGTGAATGGAATGGAAATCAAAATGCGTAGTAATGATATCCGAGCCGGCATCATCGGCGGGATGCTGCGCGGGACAGAAATCTTCAATCACATATTCACTCGGCACAACGACCATACCGCCGGGATGCTGACCGGTCGTACGTTTGATACCGGTACAGCCGGTTGCCAGACGCGCCACCTCTGCCTCGCTAAGTGCGAGTCCACGTTCCTCGGCATACTTTTTAACATAGCCGTACGCCGTCTTATCCGCCACGGTGGAAATGGTACCGGCTTTGAAAACGTGACTGCTGCCGAACAACTCAACCGTATACTTATGCGCGTTGGACTGATATTCACTGGCGAAGTTTAAGTCGATATCCGGCTGTTTATCGCCTTTGAAACCAAGGAACGTTTCAAACGGGATCTCGTGACCGTCACGGGCATAAGGCGTACCGCAATTCGGGCAATTTTTATCCGGCAAATCGAAACCGGAACCGTATGAACCGTCGGTGATAAATTCAGAATGTTTACACTTGGGACAACGATAATGCGGCGGCAAGGGATTAACTTCCGAAATACCCGCCATACTCGCCGCAAAAGACGAGCCGACCGACCCACGGGAACCGACCAAATAACCGTGTTCCACCGAATCCTGCACCAGTTTTTGCGCGATCATATACATAACGGCAAACCCGTTATTAATGATGGAATTCAATTCCTTTTCCAAACGATCCGCTACCAGTTGCGGGACGGGATCGCCGTACAGTTCACGGGCACGATTCCACGTGATCTCACGCAATTGATCCTCGGCACCGTCAATATGCGGCGGATAATTGCCTTTCGGAATCGGCAACAGATCGTCAATGCTTTCGGCAATGCGGCGCGGATTCTCCACAACGACCTCGTACGCCTTTTCGGGCGTCAGATAGGAGAATTCCCCAAGCATTTCCTCTGTTGTGCGCAGATACAGCGGGGCTTGCATATCGGCGTCGGCATAGCCTTGCCCCGCCTGCAAAATACGGCGGTAAACCTCGTCTTCGGGGTCCATAAAATGCACGTCACCTGTCGCACACACGGGAATGCCCAGCTCTTCTCCCAAACGAATCACCGTGCGGTTAAATTCGCGCAACTGTTCCTCGTTTTGTGCCATACCGTTTCGCAACATAAAGCTGTTGTTGCCGATCGGTTGCACCTCTAAAAAGTCATAGAAGCGAGCAATCTCGCACAAGTCTTCAAACGGGCGGTTTTCAAGGATTGCTTGGAACAACTCGCCTTGTTCGCACGCACTGCCGATCAATAATCCTTCGCGCAGTTCAATAAGCTTATCCTTGCAGATACGGGGACGCTTGTAATAGTTATCCAAATGCGAGAATGAGATCAGTTTATACAGATTCTTCAAACCGACTTGGTTTTTGGCAAGTATCAGTTGATGATACCGTTTGGCATCCTTACCACTGGGCATCAGCGTGCCGTCTTCATCAAGTGCACGTTCTTCGTTAACGTAATACGCTTCCACACCGTACAGCACTTTGATATCGTGTCCTGCTTTGCGCGCTTTCCCTACCGCTTTCATCGCATCAGGGAACGCCTGTGCAACACCATGGTCGGTAATCGCAACAGCGGGATGACCCCATTCGGCGGCACGCATAATCAGTGCCTCGGCATCCGAAACCGCGTCCATTGCCGACATTTTGGTATGCAGGTGCAGTTCGACGCGCTTAACCTCGGCGGTATCCTGCTTTTTATATTTACTGACAAGCGCCAAGGATTTGGGCGACATCACGTTCCCCTTGGCAAAGGTATCGTATTCATACAGACCGTTGAGCAACACGCAGCTGCCGTTTTTGACCGATTCCATCGCTTCCAGTTTTTCTTTATCGCGACGGGTATCCGTCCACAAGATAACCGAAATCGAATTGGTGCGATCGGAAATATAAAACGTATGACGAATACGCGTACCTTCCTTAAACGCACGCGTTTCATAGCCAAACACTTCACCCCAAACGGTCGCGGTATCACCTTCCTGCAAACGGTTCAACGGAATAGGTGTACCTTGCGGGATCGGACCAAAAACCGAACGAGCGGTTTCCAAATACACGGGCAAGCCATTTTGGGGTGCCACGGTCGGATCGGACGGGGCAAGCGGTTTGACGGTTTCGCCTTTTTTGGTATCCTCCGCCCGTTGCTTTTCGTATTCCGCCACGCGGCGAGCGGCGGCTGCCGCTTCCTCCTCTGCTTGACGGAGCAACGCTTCGTACTGCTCGTCCACACCGTCAATGCCTTCAAACTCGATCGTGATGGATTTACCAAACAACTCCGTAACCAAATCGCGAAGCAAACGATCCGTGTGCGTGGAAAGCAAGACGTCCAAACGGGCGCTGTTAAGTGCGATATGCCAACCATCATCGGTCGCGGTGCAAACGGCATCGCTGAAAGTGCCGTTAACACTCACCGAACGACGGCGCAAAAAGTCAATAACCGTCGAAAAACAATCGACAGATAGGCTGTCTTCCGGATACCGCGGCAGCACCTCTACACTGTTCAAGCATAGTCCCTTTTGCAATGCCTGTTCCAGTAACGCCATCGTTTCAAAGGGCAAAAACGTTGCCATACGGATACGCGTGCGCAGAAAAGAATCCCTGCGATTAACCTCGAGAGATTCTACGGTTGCACCGGAAAACTGCGAAAGCAATTCACCATCAGCTATGTAAGCAGAAAAAACCTGTTGCACCTCTGTCTGACTCATAACGACTCCAATTCTTCAATCAGTACCGCCACCGCGTCCTGTTCAGGCACGGTACGGATAACTTGTCCTTTTTTGAAAACGGCAACCTTGCCGTCACCACCGGCAATCCCGATGTCGGCTTCCTTAGCTTCGCCGGGACCATTCACAATACAGCCCATCACGGCAACCGTCACCGGTTTGTGAATACGGCGCAAATGCCGTTCCACCTCGTTTGCCATACCGATCAGATCCACGCGCGTTCTGCCGCAAGTCGGACAGGATATGAGGGTGGGTTCGTTTTGGCGAAGTCCCAAGGCTTTGAGAATATCAATACCCGCTTCCACCTCACGCACGGGGTCTGCCGTGAGAGATACGCGAATGGTATCACCGATGCCACGAAGCAACAGCGAGCCGATACCCGCAGAAGATTTGATAAGCCCCATACGTTCGGTACCCGCCTCGGTAACACCCAAATGCAACGGATACGGGCAAGCGGCAGCGGTTAGTTCATAAGCATTTACCATCGTATCCACGTGAGAGGATTTGATGGAGAGAACAATATCCGTAAAATCAAATTTTTCCAGTAAAGACGCGTGATACAGCGCACTGTCACGCATTGCTTCCGCTGACGGGTGACCGTATTTTGCCAAAATTTCTTTTTCCAAAGAACCGGAATTAACCCCGATACGAATCGGAATGTTACGTGTTCGGCACGCATCGGCAACCGCTTTTACACGATTCTCGTCGCCGATATTACCGGGGTTAATGCGAATCTTATCAACACCCGCCGCTACTGATTCCAGCGCTAACCGATAATCAAAATGAATATCCGCAACCAGCGGAATATCTACGGCGGATTTGATCGCATCAATCAGGCGAACCGCCGCTTGATCGGGAACGGCAATGCGCAGGATATCACAGCCCGCTTCACGCAGCGCTTTTGCCTGCTGAACCGTCCCCTCTACGTTGGTCGAGGGTACGTTTCCCATAGATTGTACGGAAATCGGCGCGTCACCGCCAATCGGCACACCGCCGACCAATACTTGCTTCGATTGACGTCGCATTGCCTTCACCTCACTTAAAATAATTTGATAACGTCACTGAACGTGACCACAACGATTAAAAGTAACAACAACCCCAAACCGACCGCGTGTACGATCGCCTCGTATTTTTGAGGGACGGGTTTGCGTGTGATACCTTCCCAAATCAAAAAGAGTAATCTACCGCCGTCCAACGCCGGAACGGGAAGCAGGTTGAAAATGCCGACATTGACAGTCAAAAGCACGACTAACATCAGTACACTGCCGAGTCCTGCCTGCCACTCTTCAGCCTCAATCGCATCGGCAACGGTATCGCCAATGATATCCACCGTACCCACGGGACCGGAAAGCTCGTTAAGACCGTATTTACCGGTAAGCAAACCGCCCAAGCTGCGCCACACCATCACCGCCACACTACACTCAGTTTTGGCAGATTGCGTGATAGTGGAACCAACGGTCTGCTTGATAGCATTGACCTTGAAATCATACCGTAAAATGTAGCTGTCGCTTTCTTCGTTGTAGCTACGTTCGAAATTAACAGCGGGCAACGTGATGGTCTTTCCATCACGGCGAACTTCCATTTCAAAGGTCGCATCGTCACTGTCTTGCAGCAAATTTTGAATATCAAACACCGTAAAAACGCGTTTGCCATCGATCGCGAGCAACGTATCGCCGACGCGCAAACCGCTTTCAAAACTCTTCGCACCATCCTCTTGCCAAGAAACGGTGGTGCCGGCATAGTAAGCCTTACCATCGCTTGAGGGCAAGGTACAAGCGCCAAAATAAGCCAACAGCAAAATAAAACCAAGCAAAAGGTTCATCGCCGCACCCGCAACCGTGATAAGCATCCGTTGCCATACCTTTTTGCGGTAAAACGCACGCGGGTTATCAACAACGGTATTTTCGTTATCAAGTTTTACCTCGCCGCCGCCGGCAGCGTCCTCGCCTTCCATGGCGCAATAACCACCAATCGGCAACAGACGCACGGAATAACGGGTTTCCCCTTTTCCCCAGCCGAACAGTCTCGGTCCCATACCAATAGCAAACTCATTGACCTGCACACCGGTAAGCTTAGCGACAATAAAATGTCCCCATTCGTGAATAACCACGATCAGACCAAACACGATAACTGCAGCAAATAAACGAAAAATATACAACAATACAGTTGTGATGACAATCACCCTCGGTCGATAATAGTACGGCGACACTCAGCATCCACAGCCAAAATGTCTTCCACAGTGGAAACGGCGGGCAGTTTGCGGGAAAGGACATCCGCAACCAATTCGCTGATAGCGCAAAAAGAAATTTTACCCTCGCGGAACAGCAGATTCGCCTGCTCGTTAGCGGCATTGACCGCCGCCGGGTACGCACCGCCTTTTTCGATAGCGGTACGGCACAACTCAATTGCAGGGAACGCCTCGTTATCGGGCTTGTAGAACGTCAATTTACCGATCTCCGCGAGATTTAAACGACGCACCGGCGGATCCCCGCGAAGCGGCCACGTCAGCGCGTACTGAATGGGAATACGCATATCCGGTACACCCAACTGTGCAAGCACGGAATTGTCGGTAAATTCGATCAGCGAATGAATGACGCTTTCCCGATGCACCACAATATCTATATTCTCCGGAGCAATATCAAATAACCATTTTGCCTCGATCAGTTCAAGGCCTTTATTCATCATCGTAGCGGAGTCAACCGTGATCTTCTGCCCCATACTCCAGTTTGGGTGTTTGAGGGCATCCTTCAGCGTTACGTGGCACAGTTCCTCGGCACTCTTGCCGAAAAAAGGACCGCCGGAAGCGGTTAAGATCACGCGAGAAAGGCCAAGTTCGCCGGACGGGGTCGGCGGTGCCCAAGCACCCGCCGCAGTACCCTGAAGGCACTGAAAAATAGCCGAATGTTCGCTATCCACCGGTAAAATACGGGCGTTATGCTCGCGTGCTGTGCGCATTACCAATTCGCCGCCGGCTACCAACGTTTCTTTGTTGGCGAGCGCTACGTCGTGACCGGCACGCAACGCGTGCAAGGTGGGAAGTAAGCCCACCATACCGACCACCGAATTCAGCACAATATCGGCATCCGGCAGTTCGGCAAGTGTACATAAACCATCCATACCGGACAAAACGGTAACATCCAGATCGCGCACACGGTCACGCAGATCGTGCGCCGCTGCCTCGTCATACATGGCAACCATCGTCGGACGAAAACGGCGAATTTGTTCTTCCATTAACTGTGCATTGGAGTACGCGGCAAGCGCCGTAACGGTATAACCACGCTGCGCCGCCACATCCAAACTTTGGGTGCCGATAGAACCGGTCGAACCGAGTATTACCAGTCGTTTCACCTTAACACACTCCGATCAATACACAAGTGGGAACACGCGTATGGTCATCAAGACGGTTGGCAACACAAACATCAGCGAATCAAAACGATCCATCATACCGCCGTGACCGGGGAAAAAGTTACCAAAATCTTTAACACCGCAGCGGCGTTTGATAATAGATGCAAACAGATCGCCAATCACCGAAAGCGGCGCACAAATCAATGCCAACACGAAAATCTCACCATACGATACGTGTGCCGCCCCTTTGAGCACGGCACTTTCGTATATCAAACCGGCAAGCAGGCTGATGACAATCGAAACAGCAATACCACCAAACAACCCTTCCACCGTCTTTTTCGGTGAAATGCGGGGGCAAAGCTTATGCTTGCCAAAAAAGGTGCCGACAAAATAAGCGCCGATGTCCGTTATCCACGCCATCAAAAGCGCTAAAAACACGTAAAACAATCCGTCGCTATCCCGCTCTCCTGCCGTGCGCAAATACGACAAACCCGACAACGAGACCGAGACGAGCACCGACAATAAAAATACCATACCCACTTTATCGATCGTGACGACCTCGTGATAGCGGATAGTGAGCAATACCAAGGCAAGTGCGTACAACAAGCACAAAACGAACACCCAACCGCCGTTCATACGACTGAAAAAAGGTGCGACAACCGCAAACACGATTGCCGCGGCTTCCAAGCCACGATGCTGTACGACTTTGGTGACAGTCAGCATTTCATACACGGCAAGACCGCAGATAAACGAAGTGGTGATCGTCAACGCCACACTCCACGGAATAAACAAAACAATTAAAAACAGCGCGCCCGAAATGGCACCCGTAATCAAACGCGTTTTCATCTCGCTTCACATCCTTTGTCATATCCCGCCGAAACGACGGTGACGTCCGGCATAGACAGCTAATGCGTTATCCAGATCTTTAGTGGTAAATTCCGGCCACAAGATCTCATCAAACACATACTCGGCATACGCACATTGCCAAATCAGGAAATTTGACAAACGGTATTCCCCGCTCGGGCGCAGGATCAGATCCACCTCCGGCTGACCGGCTGTGTACAGATGCTGCTCAATGCACGCTTCATCAATATCTTCAGGCTTCATCTCGCCTGTTTGCACCTTACCCGCAATAGCACGCATAGCGGTTGTAAGCTCGGCACGACCGCCGTAGTTAATGGCAATGTTCAAAATCATACCGGTTTTGTTGGCTGTTGCTTCCTCCGCTTCCCGCATCAGCTCCTGAATATCGGGTGCCAGCATCGAGCGATCACCAATAAAACGGGTGCGGATATTTTCCTTTTTGAAATCGGCAAGCGACTCCTTGAGGTATTCCCGCAACAGGTTCATAATGGCATTCACTTCTTCTTGCGGACGTTTCCAGTTTTCGGTAGAAAACGTGTAGAAAGTTGCAACCTTGATACCGCGCTTCTCACAGTGCTTGGCGATGGTACGAAAGACCTTTGCACCGGTCACGTGACCCGCCTGACGCGGCAGTCCGCGCTTCTTCGCCCAACGCCCGTTGCCATCCATAATGATGCCGATGTGTTCGGGCACCACTACAGGCTCCTCTTTCTGTTTTGATTTGGATGAAAACAGTGCCATACCGCTATCCTTCTTTCATCAAGCAAGTGACCGGTGGAGAGCTATGTTCCGCCGGTCACAACTATGCAAGGTTTTATCTTAAATTTCCATGATTTCCTTGTCTTTTTTTGCCGAGATCCCGTCGATCTCTTTGCAGAATTTATCCGTAATATCCTGCATTTTCTTTTCTGCGTTTTTGTAATCGTCCTCGGTGATCTCGGACTTTTTCTTCATATCCTTGAGTTTCTCCAACGAATCGCGACGGATCGAACGGATCGCAACCTTGGAATCCTCCGCATACTTATACACGCCTTTGACAAGCTCCTTACGGCGCTCTTCCGTCAGCGGCGGGAAGTTCAAGCGCAGCGTACTGCCATCGTTTTGAGGATTCAATCCCAAATCCGATGTCAGGATTGCTTTTTCAATATCGCGCAACGAATTCTTATCCCACGGCGCAATCATAATGGTGCGCGGTTCGGGAACCGAGATCGCCGCCATCTGATTGATGGGGGTAGGCGTTCCGTAGTATTCCACCATAATGCGATCAAGAACCGCCGGGTTTGCGCGACCTGCGCGAATCGTGCTGTACTCGTTCAGCAACGCATTGATGGTCTTATCCATTTTTTCTTGAGATTTAGCAAAAATTGTATCCATTATACGAATCCTCCTTAAGAATGTACGACCGTGCCGACGTTTTCACCGGCAATGGCACGCACGATGTTTTCGGGTTGCTCCATGTTGAACACCAAAATGGGCAACTGATTATCGTTACACAAACTCGCCGCGGTGGAATCCATCACTTTCAGATCGCGATTTAAGACTTCCATAAAGGTCAGCGTATCAAATTTAACAGCGTTCGGGTTTTTCTTCGGATCACTGTCATACACGCCGTCAACCATACTGGCTTTGAAAATAATATCCGCATCGATCTCCAACGCGCGCAATGCAGACGCGGTATCGGTAGAGAAGAACGGATTACCGGTGCCACAACCAAAGATGACAACGCGACCTTTTTCCAAATGACGTACTGCACGGTTACGAATGTACGGTTCCGCGATCTCATTCATCGCAATTGCAGTCTGCACACGCACCTCGCATCCAAGCTGCTCCAACGAATCGGCAAGTGCCAAGGAATTGATCGTGGTGGCGAGCATACCCATATGGTCCGCACGCGTACGGTCCATTTTACCGCTGGTACGACCGCGCCAGAAGTTACCGCCGCCCACAACAATCGCAATTTGAGCACCTGCATCAACACATTCTTTAACCGCTTGGCAAACACTGTTAACCGTTTCAAAATCCAAGCCGTGTCCTTGTTCACCGGACAAAGCTTCGCCACTAAGTTTAAGTAATACGCGTTTATACTTCGGATTCATGACGACACTCTCTTTTCATCTTTACTTTATTTTATATATTTTACTATAAAGTTATCATTCTGTAAAGTGATAACAGAAAATTTTGCCGCTAAAAATATTATTTCAAAAAAACAAGCAGAAGATAACAAAGTATCCTCTGCTTGTTTTGTTATTTCACGATAAAAGCAACGGGCATTTTCCACGAATCGTTCGAATAATAGAACGTAACGCTCGTCATCAGGTATTCGTCCTCATAGTACATACAAGAAGAACTTCCGCCGTCCAAGTTGGCGGCGTTCACCGCGCCGTGCTCCATCATAATATCGATCAAATCAGAAGCCGAAGCACCCAAGTGACCGGACTTTCCTCTACCGTCAGTCACCAGTAACAGCACGGAGCCGTCAGCGCATTGACCGATCGCGGTACGCGGATTCAAACCGCTGCCCATACCGTTCATGCCGCGTGCTTTGCCGTTAATAACCAACTGAACGAAATGATTGTTGGAATCGCTGCTTTCTTCCTGGAACGTTACGGCATCGCGAATTTTCTTCTCTTTGATAAGCTGTTCAACTTCCGCCTTGGACATACCGTCCACGCTGATAATTTCCAACAGATGATCTTCCGTAAACCCAATCAACACAAGACCTTTAAATTGAGTCGGCTCGTTAAGTTGGATCTCACCGTTGGCAACCACCACGCCAAACGGTCTGCCGCCGGTGTTGTTATCGGAATCGTACAGACCGCCGTTGATACCCGCCACCGCCTCGTTAGAGGTAACGAGTTCGTCCAACGTCACGCCTTTATCGCGCCACGGGTAGATAGAAGCCAGGCTGATACGGGAGGGATCTTTGACTTTCATCAACGTCGCTTCAAAGTTTCTGCCGGGGATTTTGATAATTTCAATATCCTCGCCATCCGTTTGAATACCGTTAATGTCCACCAAATCGGAATCCACAGCGTCGTTCATCTGTTCCATGGAATTGGAATCCACGACACTTTGAATCTCCTCAGGTGACAAAAACCACGATGCCAAAAATTTAAGCTGACCGGTTTCCAGAATGGTCGTTACGAAAGTCTGTTTTGCTTTGGGAGAGGTATCCCCGCAGATCATATTCAGCGATAAAAAGAGAGTGATCGCTAAAACGGCAAGAAAGGCAACCAAGGCAACGATGACTCTGGCTACCCACACGCCAACCGCTTTAAACCCGCTCGAAGCAGGTGCTTTATTTGTATGCTTTGCCACGCGTATCCCCTCCTTACTCCGTCACGGCGATATCGTGCTTATCGACAATCGCCCAATGCGGATCGTCCGTTCCGTTATCCGTATCGTCGTAATACACGAAATAAAAAGTGCTGTGCATCGTGTCTTTCACAAACTTACTGCCGTAAAGCACCAAGTCTTTTTCCAGCAAAATATCACACGAAAATGCGTTGGCGCCATAGGCGACAAAATCGGTCGCTTCGGCAACTTGGAAAGGCGGATTACGCAAGCTATGCTTGCTGGTAAAGGTGATATCCACACCGGTCGCCCACTTCCACGCCACGTCGCGCAAATACGAATCCTCGATAAGATGTTCTGCCAACTTGTGGAATCCGTAGTTGGTGCCCGTCAGATCACGCGTCATAAACAAGTTCCACAGTTTTGCCGCTTCCAACGGATCGGGAGCATTTTGAATAATAGCGGGCATCGTATCCGTAGCGACTTGACCTTTGAGGGAAATCGTATCCTTTTGATCGGAAATATCCACACGCGAGCCCGTATTATCGTACACCGACACGTCTACCGTCCCCGTAAGTGTGCAAAGGAGATACGCAGCGTTTTTCGGCACGTCATCATTATACGCATACAGGTACTGATACTCTTCCATTTCGGTCAAGACAGCGACCGAAAGCGGTATCTTCTCATCGCCGTTTTTCACGGTATAGTTAGAAGGAACGTTTACAACGGTATAGTCGGAAAGACGACCGCTCTGATATACTTCCAAACCGTAAGATGCCGTGTTGCCGAAAACATCGGTCAACACCACTTGTGGCATCACCGAAGAGGAAAGTGCATAACTCACGGTTTGCCCGTCCTCGGACAACGTACCGTTTACAGCCTTACCGTTTTCCGTCACTTTCAGTGTTATCGGCAGTTCCATTTCAAACCGATAAGGGGTAACCTTGCAAGCAGATACCTCCCACAAATCGGCAGTGAAAATACCCAGTTTCGTTTTTTGCCCCGCATAGGTCAACCGAATTTCACCCATTTGGTAGCCGTTACACAACGTGTTAAACACGAGCGTTTCATCGTCTGTTTCGGCAGCCTCGGAGGCTTCGGATAACACCTCTCCCTTCGCCAATGCACTCATATACTGCGAAAGGGCGTCGGCATCCAATTCATCCAACGAAGCAAACGTATCCAGTTCCCCTTTTTTAGCGGCTTTTTGCATTTTTTGCAAATACGATTGCGCCACGTTTTCGGGTTGAGAGGATTCATACCACGACAGCACGTGATAGACGTAAAGCAAGGCTGCCATTGCCAGAACAAGCAAGGCACCCAAATAGATCAAAAATTTTCGACCAAGAAAGCGCTGCTTTTTCACCGTTTTTTGGGGAAGAACGGCATCCGTCGATGACGGCTGCTCCGTTTCCGGCAACGGTATCTCTTTTTCTTCCACCGCTAACGCTGTGTTACGTTCATCCATATCCGTCCGCTTCCTTTCTTGTACTCTCTCGACAAGAATAGCATAATTACGACCAAAAAGCAACCGCATCGCCACGAAAAATACTGCCAGGTACTTTTTTTTAGCGAAAGAGTATGTTATACTGAAAAACGGAGTTGATAACTATGCCATCCACCTTACTGCATATCTGCTGTGCCCCTTGCTCGATTCGGTGCATTGAAAGCTTGCGCGACGAAGGCATTGATCCCGTAGGCTACTGGTACAATCCCAATATTCATCCGTACACCGAATATCGTAGTCGAAAGACCACTTTGGAGGAGTATGCAAAAACGGTTCAACTGCCGCTGATTGTCAATAACGAGTACGGTCTGCGTCCCTTTTTGCAAGCAGTGGGAAGTGAGTTTGACAACCGTTGCGAAACCTGCTACCGCTTGCGTTTGGAAGAAACGGCCAGATGTGCCGCCGAACGCGGGTTTGAATCGTTTACCACCACCTTGCTGATCAGCCCGTATCAAAATCACGAGCTGATCGTAGCGGTCGCCAAGCAGGCAGCCGCCGCCCACGGCGTGACTTTCCTCTACCGCGATTTCCGTCCGACTTTCAAAGAAGGTCAAGAAATCGCACGGGACAGCGGCTTATATATGCAAAAATATTGCGGTTGTATTTTCAGTGAGGAAGATCGCTATCGCCGCAAGAAAAAGCCAAAAGCAGCAGAGTAACACAAAATCAATATTCCATATCGTTTGTTAAAAATTATTCGGTTGGAGGTTTATACCATGAAACGCATTGCTAAATTTGAATCTGTTTCCGAAAAACAGTTTGCCGCCGATTTTGTCGATTGTTTCGGTGACGGCACCATTCCCGCTTTGCCGGCGTTACCGCGTCGTGCAACCGCCGGATCGGCAGGATACGATTTTTATCTGCCGTGCGCCATTCGGTTACAACCCGGTGAATCGATTAAAGTGCCCACCGGAATACGTGCTCGCATTGACGAGGGCTGGGTATTAAAGATCTATCCGCGCAGCGGGCTCGGCTTTAAGTTCCGTTTGCAGCTTAACAACACAGTCGGCATTATCGACAGCGATTATTACGGTGCCGATAACGAGGGGCACATTCTCATCAAACTCACCAACGATTCCCGCGAGGGCAAAGTGGTGGATTTGCCTGCCGGTGCCGCATTTGCGCAAGGCGTGTTCGTAGAATTCGGCATCACCGAGGACGACGACGTTTGCACCGAACGTCACGGCGGACTCGGCAGTACAAGTAAATAAAAAGCTAAAAGCACCGAGCGTTGCTCGGTGCTTTTTTTGTTAGCATTTATCGGCGTAATAGAATGCCGCGTTACAATAACCGATCTTTTCGTCGGCACCCAACAGTCCCGTCAGCTTCCAGCCGTCGGCAACCGTAAAGTTAGCATCCAGATCCTTGTCCGAATAGTTGACCGCCGCAATCACGTAGCGATTATCATCTACCTTATGCTGTGTCACGCTGATATCAGGCTCTGTGGTAGTCACGATCTTCTTTGCCAAGATCTTATCGGTAAAGAATTTATAGATTTTATAATAGTCCTCTGCGTAGGCACCGTAGGTTTCAGCAAGCGTCAATTCAAGAGGCATATTCAAGAAGAACACGCGACCTTTACCGTAGTTAAAGCAAGAAAGCACGATGTTGCCTTCCTCGTTGTAGACCAACGGCTCCGCACCGACCGATTCCACTAAAATTTCTCTCTCACACTTGTACGTAATATCACCGAAATCAAAAGAAGCGGTATGCGTTTTGCGAGAGCGCACAATGCCCTTGGAACGAAGTCCGGTATACTCCTCAAAGTGGAAGAAATCACCGCCGTTATAAGAAATATACACAGTCGCACCGTTTTTGACCTTATCCATTACCGTTTGGAATGCGTGTTGATTCATCACTTCCCAGAACGTGATACACGGCAAAATATACAAGTCGGCATCGGGAATGGAAATAACCTCTAACTTGTTATTGGCGTCAGCGAAAGTAACCTCAACGCCCGCCTGTTTACCTAAAACAAACGAAGCAGATGCACAGTTCCAACGCTCTTTACGCGTTTCCTGCGAAGACGTAATTACGCACACAGCATCAATATCTCGCTTCGGCAATTCTTCAAACGGCAAAGCGTCAATCGTTTCTCCGAATTTCTTGATCGTATGCGCGATCGGACGCGGCGTATCGTCGGGAGTAAAGAGCGACAGATCGCGCTCCATCATACCGTGACAGTACGGTGCGCTCATCAATTCGGAATGGTTGGCACCACACCACCACATCCAGCCTTTGATACCGTGAACAAACGAAGACAGCATATTCACTCTACCGAAATCGGCGGCAAGATCCGCATTGGCAAACGCCTGCGAAAACGTTCCCTGTTCTTGCAAGATCGCCGGCTTTCCGGAAAGTGCCTCATAATACATGCATTGTGCCGTAGGCAACATCGTGGTACGCATCTGATTGATGGGTTCAAAGTCATTGTTAACGGAAACAGACGCATACGAATGCGGGGTAACGTAATCCACAACCTCGCCTTGATGCGAAAGCCACCAGTTTTCGATATTATCACAGCCGTGCATACCCGACGAAATCGGGCGAGTCGTATCCGCCGCATAAATGGCATTGCGAACGTAGGTCAGCCACACATAGGCCTCGTATTGGTTTTGCGCATATCCCAAGCAGTTTGATTCGTTACCAAGATCCCACATCACAATATTGGGACAATCCTTAACGCCCTCCACAAAACCTTTGATAAAGCGCGATGCCCACATCAACACCTCGGGATCGTACAACGCGTTTTTGCCTTCCAATCCGCGCGGCAGGTACAATCTGCCGCTCATCCAACCGGTCAAAACGGACACGACCAATTTAATGCCGTGTTCCTCACACACCGCTGCAAATTTTTTGAAGTTATCGATCTGTTGATAGTCAATACCCAACACATTAGTCAGCGGTTGCTCGTTATAATCGCAAAAACCCTTTTCTTCGCCGCGACAGGCATACACTTTATAGAACGGCTGAAAATCACGCCAGTTTGGGAAGACGCGCATATATTTGATACCGATATCCGCAAGCATTTTGACATCCTTTTTGATACCTTCGAGGTCAAAATCGCGCCACATATCAATGCCGTGTTTTTTGTCCCAGTAGTTACAACCCAACATAAATTCCATAGCAATCACCCTTCTTTTCTTTTTATTCTTGCACAGGCGGCAAACACGCCACAACCGTGATATCACCTTGTGTTTTCAATTCCGTTTCATATGCACTGTGCGGTAAGAAGAAATAGTCACCGCGACGTACCGCTTGTTCCTTGCCGTTACAACAAACCGTTCCCTCACCCTCGGTGATCATATACACCGCAGGTTTCTTATCCAACACTATACGGGAATCACGAATGCTGTACCGCTCCACGGCAAAGCACGGCGTATCCTCATAAGTAATGAGCGCTTCAACAGTCACGCCGTTCTTCTCACACAAGACTTTCGGTTGTTTGCGACCTTTGGCGATTGCCGCATCGCCCCACACTGAAAAATCGAACACGTCGATCGCTGTATCGGCATCCAGACCGATATACATTTCTTGATCGTTCAAACGATAATCGCCGCAATAATATTCAGGCTGAATGGTAAAATCCGTCGGCTCTTGCACTTCTAATATCAAACAACCGCTGCCAATCGCATGTGCCATCTTTGCCGGCACGAAGAACACGTCGCCGGGATGCACGGGAATCTTGTTCAGCAAACGCTCCATTGCCTGCTTATCATCAAGACTTGCCGCCACGGCTGACTTGAATTCCTCTGCCGTATACGGTTTGTTAAAGCCAAAGTACAAGCACGCACCTTCGCGGCAACCGAGCACGATCCACGACTCAGCTTTTCCGTAATCGCTGTTAAAGTGTTTGCGTGAAAAGGTTTTATCGGGATGCGCCTGAACAGGCAACCGAATGGCACTGTCCAACACCTTTGTCAGTACACCGAACTCCTCACGGTCACCGAGCATATCGCTCGCATATTCCCGCAACAGCTCGTCAAAATACACATCGGTGCCACGAATTTGGGATACCCCTTCCTTTTCACCCTTGCTGACTTTGTTAATGGCTTTCACCGAGGAAGCAACCCATTCCTCCGGTTCAAAGCCGTCGGTGGAATCGTCGCCGAAAAAATCCGCAAAGAGTGCACCGCCCGTGTACACACGACCAACTCGGTTTTTCTCAAAAAAGATCGGTCCGAGAAGAAGTTCTTTTATATTCTCCATGTCCCTACCCCCTACTCGTATCGTATCAGTTTGGAAGCCGCTTGTATACTGTCGTATACACCTGCCGCAACCAGTGCCGAAAGTGACGCACCAAACGAAGTCGGATCGTAGCCATGTCGTTCTGT
>JAZQTM010000101.1:0-1942 GCA_045630765.1 Acutalibacteraceae bacterium
TCTTCCTAAGACCGCTTGGCCTCCGACTTATGCCAATTCTTTAACACCGGACACGGCAGTGCCGATACCGACGCTCGCCTGCGTATAAAATTCGCTGGACAACGTATCCACAATAGACATCGCCAGCTTTTCAAGATCACGGCTTTCGATACCGCTGCGGATCTCTTTCACCAACGCGATATCGTTTTCGTTAATGTTGATAACAAAATCTTTGGTTTTATCGGGGAACAGGTTCTGTACCACGTCATACGCCGACACGTCGGACGGTACAGCTACGCGAATTAACAGCACCGCGCGTTCCACTTCACCGTTAAAGCGCAATTCTCTCGCTTTGAGATAAATATCACCGGACAAAATGTTGTCCATAATGACGTTTTTCACAAAATTAGCGCGATCGTATTTCTCGTCGTAATACTGCTTGATGTTTTCCAGAGAAACGGTAAGAAGTGCCGCATACCGCAACGCTTCGAGGTCATCGCCCTCTACGAACAAAACATAGTCTGCATGAGGTCTTCCGCCAAACGGTTTAAACGTATACCCGTCCATCTGAAATGCATCGGGCGCGGAAAACGTTTCTGCGGTAATACTCGGAATGGCCGTACCGATTTTGCCGAGGTCACTGCACGCAATAATGTTGAGCGTTTCATCAACAATGCCAATAGTGCGGTCAATGGCATCTTGCATCTGGTGGACAACTCCCTGGAACAAGCGATTAGACATAACAGTACTCCTTCATAGGCATTTTGACTATTTGCAAGACTTTTTGCAGTCTTCTTTGGTAATTATACACAATAAAGCGGGTTTTGGCAAGTGAAAATGTAAAAAAGAGGGCGTTTTTTGCGTATTTTTTTGTGATTTTGAACAATTACACCATCCGCCCACTTGCATTTACCGAAAAGCCGTGATAGAATGATGTGAAACCACAATCGAGTGAGGGAAACTTATGAAAATGTATGATGAATTGGTTGCCCGCGGTCTTATCGCGCAGGTAACGAATGAAGAAGAGATCCGCGAAATGATTGACAGCGGCAGAGCCACGTTCTACATCGGCTTTGACTGTACCGCCGACTCTTTGACAGCGGGTCATTTTATGGCGCTTACCTTAATGAAACGCTTACAGATGGCGGGCAACAAACCGTTTGCACTTATCGGCGGCGGCACCACCATGATCGGTGACCCGTCCGGCAGAACCGATATGCGCAAAATGCTCACCAAAGAGGATATTGACCACAACGCCGCCTGCTTTAAAAAGCAGATGGAACGCTTTATCGAATTCGGCGAAGGCAAAGCGCAGATGGTGAACAACGCGGATTGGTTGCTCAACTTAAACTACGTAGACCTGCTCCGTGAGGTCGGCGCTTGCTTCTCGGTCAACAATATGTTGCGCGCCGAATGCTACAAGCAAAGAATGGAAAAAGGTCTTTCCTTCCTGGAATTCAACTATATGATTATGCAGTCGTATGACTTTTACTATCTGTATCAGCATTACGGTTGTAATATGCAGTTTGGCGGCAACGACCAGTGGAGCAATATGCTGGGCGGCACCGAACTTATCCGTAAAAAACTCGGCAAGGACGCCCATTGTATGACCATCACCCTGCTCACCGACTCGCAGGGCAATAAAATGGGTAAAACCGCAGGCAACGCGTTATGGCTTGACCCGAACAAGACCTCCCCGTTCGAATTCTATCAGTATTGGCGTAACGTGGCGGATGCCGACGTGATGAAATGCCTGAAAATGCTGACCTTCTTACCGTTGGAAGAAATCCAAGCAATGGAAACCTGGGAGGACAGCCGCATCAATGAAAAGAAAGACATTCTTGCTTACGAACTCACCGCATTGGTACACGGCAACGAAGAGGCGGACAAAGCAAGAGAAACCTCCCGTTCGTTGTTTGCGGGCGGCGGTGACGATGCCAATATGCCCACCACCGAACTGACC
>JAZQTM010000102.1:0-42040 GCA_045630765.1 Acutalibacteraceae bacterium
CAGTAAGAACCTGGCGCGTTGCTACGCTTGCGGTGCTTTCAATGAGCAGACGGCAACCTTTTGCAATCAGTGCGGTACCAAACTTTGATGAACGCAAACGAGTTAATGACACGCATTGAAGAAGCGGCGGCACTGGTGCGCGAACGCGTTGCGGCAGGGGGCGCTGTATTGCCGCGCACCGCGCTGGTGCTCGGTTCGGGACTTGGCTATCTTGCCGACGAACTGGAAAATGCCGTGCGTATCCCGTATGGGGACATTCCTCATTTTCCGCAATCCACCGTGGCATCTCACGCAGGATTTCTGGCGGCGGGGTGCTTAAACGGAGCGCCGTTATTTGTGTTTTCCGGCCGTTCGCATTATTACGAGGGTTATGACTTTTCAACGGTCACCTTCTATGTGCGTATGTTGCAAGCGCTCGGTGTTAAAACGTTGATTTTAACCAACGCTGCAGGCGGCGTGAATACGGCATTTTCGGTTGGCGATTTGATGCTTATCACCGACCATATTAAGTTGTGCGCCGACAGTCCGGCAAGAGGACCGGCGGACGACCGTTTTGGTCCGCGCTTTTTTGATATGACACACACCTATACGCCCCGTTTGCAAGAGATTGCGCGCGAGGCGGCGGCTGAGTTGTCCGTCCCGTTGCGGGAGGGTGTGTACTTTTATATGGGCGGTCCGCAGTTTGAAACACCTGCGGAAATCCGTATGATTCGTTTGCTCGGCGGTGACGCAGTGGGAATGTCCACTGTGCCGGAAGCGATCGTAGCGGCGCAAAGCGGTATGGAGCTGTTAGGCATCTCCTGCATCACCAACATGGCGGCGGGAATCGTAGCGGGTACCGAGGTCAGCGATGACGAGGTAGTCGTAGCCGCGGCGAAAATGTCCCGCACCTTCGGGAATTTGATGAAAGTGATTGTAGCAAAGGCGGCGAAGGACGTATGATTTTCGAGAACATTGCAGTGCTGAAAGCAGACGGCACTTATCTGCCTTCGTGCTATGTCGGCGTGCAGGGCGCGTATATCCGCTACGTCGGTGAAACACCACCTGCGGAGGATTACGGTGAGCGCATCGACGGTACCAACCGTTTGCTGTTGCCGGGCTTTGTCAATGCGCATACTCACGTGGCGATGACCTTGATGCGTGGTTACGGTGAAGATATGCCGTTGCAATCGTGGCTGTTCGACCGCATTTTTCCGTTTGAGGACAAGCTGTCTTCGGAAGCGGTGTATTGGGGGAGTATGCTCGGTATCGCTGAAATGCTGATGACCGGTACGACCTCTTTTACGGATATGTATTATTTCTGCGAGGATACTGTTCGTGCGGTAGCACAGAGCGGTATCAAGGCGAATATCGGTCGCGGTATCTCGTGTTTTGATGCCTCGAAGCGCTTTGCCGATCTGCCGGCATATACCGATACGAAAGCGCTTATCGCGCAGTATCACGGCGCTGAAGACGGGCGCATTTTGATAGACGTTGCGCCGCATGCCGAATACACGACGCGTCCTGATATTTTGCACGATGCCGCTGACTTGGCGGCGGAAAACGGTCTGCGGATGCATATCCATTTGTCAGAAACCGCAAGTGAACACAAAGAGTGTATCGATAGACACGGTTGTACGCCGACGCGTTTGCTCGAAAAGGTCGGGATGTTGCGACAGCCGTTGACGGTTGCTCACGGCGTCTGGTTGACGGATGACGATGTTCATTGCTTGTCACAGCACGACGTGACGTTGGCACATTGCGCCAAAAGTAATTTGAAGCTCGGCAGCGGTATTGCACGAGTAGAGAACTATCGGGCAAAGGAACTTTCCGTTGCGATCGGCACCGATTCGGCGGCAAGCAACAATGCACTGGATATGCTGGACGAAATGCGTACGGCAGCATTGCTGGCAAAGGGTGTTGACTGTAATGCGGGTGCTTTGCCTGCGGGGGATATGCTGTATATGGGTACGCGAGTGGGTGCTTTATCGCAAGGTCGTACCGATTGCGGAGATATTGCTGAAGGCTACCGTGCCGATCTGGTGATGATGGATACCACCCATCTCGCTTTGTGTCCTGCCAATTCCGCTTTGTCCAACGTGCTGTACGGCGCGGGCAGTCGGGCGGTGTGTATGACGGTCGCCGATGGTCGCGTTGTGTACCGCTACGGTGAGTTTACTACCCTCGATATCGAGCGCATACGCTTTGAAGTGCAACGCGCTGTCGACCGAATTACAGCAAATTAAGGTCAATTTTTTGGCAAAATATCCTAAAATTTCGGTATATTTTTATTGTTTTTGTTGAATTTATCGACACTGTGATAATTTTTGTGAAAATCTCTTGCAAAAGTGTATCGCTTGGGATAAAATGATATGTGTTATAGCGATTCTATGCGGAACCATTCCGTTGGAATATAAAATTGTTGGAGGTTATTTATCATGAACAAGGTTGAGTTAGTTGCTTCTGTTGCTGAAAAAACCGGTTTGGCTAAGAAAGATGCTGAAAAAGCTGTCGCTGCTGTTCTGGACGCCGTTAAAGAGGCTGTCGTGAAGGGCGATAAAGTGCAGTTGTTTGGTTTCGGTACGTTCGAGGTTCGCGCTCGTGCTGCTCGCACCGGCTTGAATCCGAAGACCAAAGAGACCATCGAGATTCCGGCTTCCAAGGCTCCTGCTTTCAAGGCTGCCAAGGCGTTCAAAGACGCTGTTGCGAAATAATCGGAAAGCGATTGTTAAAAGCCGCCCGTTCGGGCGGCTTTTTGTTTGGGAGGAACCTTTATGCGTTTGGATAAATATTTAAAAGTGTCGCGTCTGATCAAGCGACGCACCGTCGCCAACGAGGCGTGCGATGCGGGTCGGGTGTTTGTCAACGGCAAACCCGCACGCGCTTCGTATGACGTCAAGATCGGTGATAAGCTGACGATCGCGCTCGGCACGCGCGAAGTAACCGCCGAAGTTGTCAGCGTACAAGAAACGGTGGCAAAAAACGACGCGGCGCTTCTGTACAAGCTGCTGTAATATTGTGAAAACTCTCCCCATATACCTTATGGTGTAAGGGGAGAATTTTTATGAAAGAGCAATTATCCGGCGGAACACCCGCCGTACCGCATCTGCTCAGCTTGAGCGAACGTCGTGTGCTGTCGGTGTCGGGTGTTCAGGACGTGGACAGTTTTGATGAAACGACCATTGTGATCTATACGGAGCAAGGCGAGCTGACGGTAAAAGGAACAGGTTTGCACATCAATCGCTTAAACATTGAAACAGGCGATCTGTCTTTAGAAGGGAATGTCGAATCACTCGTATATGCACAGGTGCATACGCGGTCGGGCGGCTTTTTCGGCAAATTGTTTCGATGACGATGGGCTTTACGAATGCTATGCAATTGCGCGAACTGTTCCTGTCTTGCGGAATGGGGTTTCTGCTGGGTGCGTATTACGATGTGTTCCGCATTCTGCGTTGTATACTGCACCCAAACACGGTACGCGTTTTTTGCCAGGATATGTTGTTCTTTGTGACGGCGGCGCCTCTCGTTTTCATATTTACGCTTGCCGTCACCGATGGGGTGGTGCGCGTCTATGTGTTTGCGGGATTTGCCATCGGTTTTTTTGCTTATCGCTATACGGTGGGGCGTGCGGTGGTACACGCCGTGACCGTCGCCGTCACACGGATTTCGCGTGCGGGACACCGCCTGTACGAGCTTATCAAAGTGCCTGTTTGTGCTTTGCTTGAGCAGTGCCGAAAAAACGCAAAAAAAATCCGAAAAAACGCAAAAAAATTTAAAAAAAGGCTTGAAAGAAAGCAGGAGAGTGGTGTATAATCAATTCGTATAATTTTGCGCGATAGAAAGGAGATGATGGCACTGTGAAGAGTAAAAAAGCAGCGAAACGCAGAAAGAGCGTGATTCTTCGTGTAGCCATCGTCGCCTTTGCCGTGTATGTTGTGGTTTCGATGGTGCAGTTCCAGTTACAACTTAACAATGCGCAGGAGCGTTTGGACAAGCTGAACGCACAAACCGCGGCGCAACTGGAAGAGAATGAGGTCCTGCAGGATCAGATCGATAACAGCGATGCATACAAAGAACAGCAGGCGCGCAAACAAGGTATGGCAAAACCGGGTGAGACGATTTTAGTCGAGATCCCGAATGATTGATTGCAATTTCGTAAGGTAACAGGGGGAACTCCGCAAAATGGCGTTGGAAGTGGGTACTTGTGTTGAGGGCAAGGTGACCGGCATTACCAAGTTCGGTGCATTCGTTGAACTGGAGGGCGGTCAAACCGGTATGGTGCATATTTCAGAGGTTGCACCGACGTACGTGAAAGAAATTCGCGATCACGTCACGGAAAACCAGCAAGTCAAGGTGAAGGTCTTAAGCATTGGCGAGGACGGCAAGATCAGCTTGTCCATCAAAAAAGCAATGGATCCTCCGCCGCGCACCGCTCGCAGCGCCCCGCGTCACACGTCGCCCGGTCGTCCCGGCGGCTTTGAGTGGCAATCTACCCGTACCGAAAGCAGTAACTTTGAAGAGATGATGTCGCGCTTCAAACAGACCAGCGATGAAAAGATGCTGGATATTAAGCGCTCGCTGGACGGCAAGCACGGTGGCTTTTCCCGCAGCAGAAAATCATAAAGAAGATAAGTTTACGTGCCGTTGCCCGATGGCAACGGCATTTTTTATCATAATGAAGGGGTGACAGAATGCGCGAAATATCGGTTTTAGAGATCGAGCAAGCTGTGCGTGATCTTTGCATACAGGCAAACCGCTCTTTGCCGACGGACGTATGCGAGGCGATAACGTGTGCGTGTCAGAATGAGCGCGTGTCGCTGGCCCGTGAAATTTTAGGTGATTTACGGGAAAATATCGCCGTTGCCGAAGCACGGCAACTGCCGGTGTGCCAAGATACGGGTATGGCGGTCGTTTTCGTGCAGTTGGGACAGGAGGTCCATATTACCGGCGGTTTGATGGAGGAGGCCATCCATCGCGGTGTTGCCCGCGGATATACCGAAGGGCTTTTACGGTGTTCGGTGGTGTCGGATCCGCTTGAGCGGGTCAATACCAACGATAACACGCCGGCGGTCATTCATCTTTCGTTGGTTGCCGGTGATACCCTGACGTTGACGGTGGCTCCCAAAGGTTTTGGCAGTGAAAATATGAGCCGTCTGTATATGTTAACTCCCGCGCAAGCGACAAAGAAAGATATTCTGGACTACGTGCTTAAAACCGTTCGGGAAGCGGGTTCAAACCCGTGTCCGCCTGTGGTGTTGGGAATCGGTATAGGCGGTGACTTTGAACTTTGTCCCTTGCTTGCCAAAAAAGCGCTTTGCCGTCCGTTTGACGAGCCGCATCCAAAGGCAGAGTACGCGGCTTTTGAAAAAGAGATTCTGGATGCTGTGAATGCACTCGGTATCGGTCCGCAAGGATTCGGTGGGGATACAACGGCACTGCACGTGGCGATTGAAACGTATCCCACCCATATTGCCGGGTTGCCGCTGGCTATCAACGTCGGTTGCCACGTTACGCGGCATGCGACCGTTACGATGTAAAGGATTATGCAGATGTTTGATTTTTGTGCCCCGTGCCTGTTTGGCATAGAGGGGATCTTAGGCGATGAACTGCGCCGTATGGGTGCGCAAAACGTTACTCCGCAGAACGGACGCGTCTTGTTCTGTGGTGGTGAAGATATCTTGGCACGTGCCAATATCGGCAGTCGGTACGCCGAGCGGATCCAGTTGTTGGTTGGTTCGTTTTCGGCGCGCACGTTTGAGGAATTGTTCCAAGCGGTGAAAGCCTTGCCGTGGGAGCGTTTTATTTCCCGTAAGGATGCGTTTCCTGTCAAGGGTTGGTCGCTGAACTCAACGTTGCACAGTGTACCGGATTGCCAGTCCATCATTAAAAAAGCCATTGTTGAACGCTTAAAAGCAAAATACGGCATCTCCTGGTTTGAGGAAACGGCGGCAACGGTGCAGGTGCAGTTCACCATCTTAAAGGATGAGGGTTCCCTTTTAATTGATACCAGCGGGGCCGGTCTTCACAAGCGCGGATACCGCCAAAATGCCGGTGGTGCGCCGATCAAGGAAACGCTTGCCGCCGCGATCGTGGACGTTACCCGTGCCAGACTGGCTGATCGCGTGATCGATCCGTGCTGCGGATCGGGCACGTTGTTGATTGAAGCCGCGCTTGCCGCGCGGCGTATTGCGCCGGGCATTCGCAGACGTTTTGCCTTTATGGACTGGGAATGGATGTCGGACGATGTGTGGCGCGCCGAACGCAAACGTGCGATGGAGCAAGTGTTGCCCGACAAGGCGTTTACCGCTGTTGGCGGGGACATTGATCCCGAAGCGGTCCGTTTGGCTAACGACAACGCTGCCAAGGCGGGTGTTGCCGGTGAGGTACGCGCGAGTGTCTCTGATCTCAGACAGTTTGTACCGGAGGGGGATAGCGGCGTCGTGCTATGCAATCCGCCCTACGGTGAGCGGTTGTTGGACGTACAAGCGGCACAGGAATTGTATCGCGTGATGGGGCAGGTGTTTGTCCCGAAGGCGGGATGGAGTTATGCCATCATCAGTCCCGACGAAACGTTTGAAGAGCAGTTCGGACGAAAAGCCGACAAACGCCGAAAACTGTATAACGGAATGCTGAAATGCCAGTTGTATTGCTACTATCGGTGAATGTGAAAAGAGGAGGAATTCTTCTATGCGGCACATTTTTATCTTAAACCCTATGGCGGGAAAGACGCAGGCTGCCTTGCAATTGCAGCCGCTCATCGAGTCGTTTTTTGAACAGTACCCGATGGATTACCGTATCTACGTTACCGACCGTCCGGGTCACGCTACCGAGATCGTCAAAGAAGAAGTGGCGGCGGGTGATGCGGTGCGCTTTTACGCTTGCGGTGGTGACGGCACGGTGTTGGAAGTCGTCAACGGCTTGGCGGAAGTGAAAAACGCAGAACTTGCGTGTGTCCCATGCGGTTCGGGCAATGACTTCTTGCGGATTTTTTCCGATCGCGCGTTGTTTGATGATTTCCGCGCATTGGTGATGGGTGAAGCACGTCCCGTGGATGCGATTTTGTGCAACGGTACGTGGTCGCTCAATATGTGCTCGATGGGAATGGATGCGGACGTGGCAGATCGTATGGTACGGTATAAGCATCTGCCGTTCGTCAACGGTTCTATGGCATATAATTTAGCGTTGGTGCAGACTTTCTTGCGTCCGCTCGGTCAGCAGTTGCGCATCGTGATGGAAACACCGGAGGGTACGGTGGAGCGCAACGGCAATTATATGTTTGCACTTGCGGCAAACGGTCAATATTACGGTGGTGGATATCACGGTTCACCGATATCCGAACCGGATGACGGGATGCTCGATTTTGTGCTTGTCAGCAAGATCAGCCATCTCAAAGTATTATCGATCCTTAATTTGTACAAGAATGGTCAGCATTTGGATTTGCCGTGTTGCGAAACATTCCGCGGCACAAAAATGCAGGTGTTGGCGGACAAACCCGCTTGCGTGACGGCGGACGGAGAGTGCTTTACCACTACCGCTGTGAGTTTCGAAATACATCCGCAAGCCATTCGTTTCGTATATCCTGCGGCGAACGTAGAGGAATTGTTAAAAAATTATAAAAATTCCGCAATTTCCCAAAGTTCTACTTGATTTTTCCCGTAAAATTGATACAATAGGTTTAGCACTCTTTGATACAGAGTGCTAAACTTTGTATTTTATATCTCGTAAGGAGGAATTTATTATGACGATGAAGCCTTTGGCTGACAGAGTAGTCATCAAAATGGTTGAGGCGGAGGAGACGACCAAGAGCGGTATTATCCTTGCCGGCTCGGCAAAAGAGAAACCGCAGGTGGCAGAAGTCATTGCGGTCGGCCCCGGCGGTAACGTGGAGGGCAAAGACGTGACCATGTACGTCAAGGTCGGCGACAAGGTTATTACCAGTAAGTATTCCGGTACGGAAGTCAAAATGGACGGCGAGGAGTACACCATTGTTCGCCAGAGTGACATTTTGGCGATCGTTGAATAAGCAGAGTATTAGGAGGAACGAATCATGGCAAAAGAGATTCTGTATGGCGAAGAAGCGCGCAAGGCGCTGCAGGCCGGTGTGGACCAGTTGGCGAACACCGTAAAGATCACGCTTGGTCCGCGCGGCCGTAACGTGGTGTTGGATAAAAAATTCGGTGCTCCGCTCATCACCAATGACGGTGTGACCATTGCTAAAGAGATTGAGCTGGATAACGCGTTTGAAAACATGGGCGCTCAGCTCGTCAAAGAGGTTTCCACCAAGACGAACGACGTCGCCGGTGACGGTACCACCACGGCAACCCTGCTCGCGCAGGCGCTGATCCGTGAAGGTATGAAGAACGTGGCTGCCGGTGCCAACCCGATGGGTGTGAAGCGCGGTATCCAAAAAGCGGTTGACGCTGTGGTTGCTGAGGTAAAGGCGAATTCCAAGAAAGTTAACGGCACTGATGATATTGCTTCGGCTGCAACGATTTCTGCAGGCGATGCCGTTATCGGTAAGTTGATCGCGGAAGCGATGGAGAAGGTTTCTGCTGACGGTGTTATCACGGTTGAGGAGTCCAAAACTGCCGAGACGTATACCGAAGTTGTCGAAGGTATGCAGTTCGATCGCGGATACATCACTCCCTATATGGTGACCGATACCGATAAGATGGAAGCTGTCATCGACGATGCGTATCTGTTGATTACGGATAAAAAGATTTCCAACATTCAGGATATTCTGCCGCTGCTCGAGCAGATCCTGCAGTCCGGTAAGAAACTTGTTATCATTGCAGAAGACGTTGAGGGCGAGGCGTTGTCTACTCTGATCGTCAACAAGCTGCGCGGTACCTTTACCTGTGTTGCGGTTAAGGCTCCCGGTTTTGGCGATCGCCGCAAGGAAATGCTTCAGGATATTGCCATTTTGACCGGCGGTCAGGTCATCTCCGAAGAGATCGGTCTGGAACTCAAAGATACCAGCGTTGCGATGCTCGGTCGTGCCCGTCAGGTGAAGGTCCAGAAAGAGACCACCATCATCGTGGATGGCGCCGGCGATGCCGATCAGATCAAAGCCCGCGTGGGACAGATCCGTTCGCAGATCGAGACGACCACCTCCGATTTCGACCGTGAGAAGCTGCAAGAGCGTTTGGCGAAACTCGCCGGCGGTGTTGCCGTTATCAAGGTCGGTGCGGCTACCGAGGTCGAAATGAAAGAAAAGAAACTGCGTATTGAAGACGCGTTGGCGGCTACCAAAGCGGCTGTTGAAGAAGGTTTGGTTGCCGGCGGCGGCGTGGCGCTTATCAACGCTTCCGAAGTTTTGGTTTCCATGCTGGATGCCACTGACGGTGACGAGAAGACCGGTGTGAAGATCGTGCTGAAAGCGATCGAGGAGCCGGTGCGTCAGATCGCGCTGAATGCCGGTCTGGAGGGTAGTGTCATCATTGATAAGATCCGCAACGAGAAAGCCAAGAACTTCGGTTATGACTTTGCGACTGAGCAGTACGTCGATATGTTTGCTGCCGGCATCGTGGATCCTACCAAGGTAACTCGTTCTGCGTTGCAGAACGCTGCTTCCGTGGCTGCTATGGTTCTGACCACCGAATCGCTGGTGGCGGATAAGAAAGAGCCGTTGCCCGCGGCACCTGCAGCACCCGCAGGTATGGACGGCATGTATTAAGAATACTCATAAAAGCCGGTGCTGGGAAAGCAGCGCCGGCTTTTAGGTTTTGATTGGAGTTTTTATAAATGAAGTTTCCCGGAATTAAACCGACTGATATCTATTTGCCTGCAAAGGGTGTTGATCTTGCTAAGTGGGCGGTGGTTGCGTGCGACCAATTCACCTCACAGCCGGATTACTGGCACGCGGTAGAGGCTACCGTTGGCAAAGCTCCGTCCACGTTACGCCTGATTCAACCTGAAGTGTTTTTGGAGCAGGGTGACAATACGGAAAAGGTCAATGCGACGATGCAGCAGTATTTGGATGACGGCACGCTGCAATGCGCTGTCAAGGACGGCTTTATTGTGCTGGAACGCGAAACACCGTCCGGTAAACGGTTGGGGTTGATGGTAGCGCTTGATCTGGAGTGTTACGATTTTACCACCGGTACGTTGCTTACTCGTGCTACCGAGGGTACGGTGGCGGATCGTTTACCGCCTCGCGTGAAGATCCGTCAGAACGCGCCGCTTGAGTTGCCGCACGTGTTGGTGCTGATCGACGATCCTGACCGTACGGTGATTGAGCCGTTGGTGGAAGCAAAGCGGTCGGGCGCACCTTTGTATGATATTGAATTGATGCAAAACGGCGGTCATCTGCGCGGTTGGGCAGTGGAGGACGAGGCTTCCAAAGAAGCGTTGTCCAAGGCAGTGCAGGCATTGTATGACAAAGCCGACGGATTTTTGTACGCAGTGGGCGACGGTAACCATTCGCTTGCCACTGCGAAGATCTGCTGGGAAAACGTGAAAGCCTCTTTGTCGCCCGCGGAAGCGGAAACGCATCCCGCGCGGTACGCGTTGGTGGAGTTGGAAAACCTGCACGATGAAGCGATACTTTTTGAGCCGATTCACCGCGTCGTTTTCCACGTGAACGCAAAAGAGTTGATGGATGGTTTCAAAGCATACGTCGAAAAGCTTGGAATGACACTTGTTCCCGGTAAGGAAATTGTTTTTGTCGGGTACGAGGGATACGCACTGGCAAATGCAAACGGCATGTTGCCGATCGCCGTGTTGCAAAATTATCTTGATGAGTATTTGCAAACGCACGATGCTACCATCGATTATATTCACGGTGAGCAGACAGTACGCGATTTGAGCGCGGCTCCCGATTCGCTGGGTATTCTGTTAGAGGGTATCCCGAAAGACGGATTTTTTGACGGAATTCGCGCCGGCGGACATTTCCCGCGTAAAACATTCTCGATGGGCGAAGCCAATGAGAAACGGTATTACGTGGAAGTTCGCAAAATACGGTAATTTAAAGCGCAGTCTTTTTTTAAAAGACTGCGCTTTTGCATATTTCACGGAGTTTTTGTCACACTATCGCTGTGGAGTGTGATGGAAAATGAAGATGACAGCGAAAAGTTATCAATCTATGGCGGAGAAACGTGCGAAAGGATCGCCGATCTTTCGAGATTGCAGCCTTGCTTTTTTATGCGGTGGTTTTTTGTGTGCGGTGGCGCAGGTGATTATTGATCTTGTGAGCAAAACCGGTATGAACGAAAAGGATGCTCGCTTGATTGGTTCGCTGTCGTTGATTTTGTTAAGCGTAGTGCTCACAGCGTTTTGTATATACGATAATATTGCCAAACACGCGGGGGCGGGGGTGATCGTACCGATCAGTGGTTTTGCGAATTCTATGGCTTCACCCGCCATGGAATTCAAGTCCGAGGGGTTTGTGCTTGGTATGGCGGCAAAGATGTTTACCATTGCGGGACCCGTTATCGTCTACGGTACGGTGGCAAGTGTGGCGTATGGGGTTATTTATTGGATAACAACAGTGTTTTAACGAAAAATGCTTGACCGCAGCGGTCAAGCATTTTTTATATTTGTTTTAGATGGTGAAAAGCCAAAGTGTTTTCTATATGCACGGCTGAACTGATATACATCAGAGTAACCAGAACCGGCAGCTGTTTCTGAAATACTATACCCTTCAAGTATTAAATGTTGTGCGTGATTCATTCGTACATTAAGCAAATATTTCGATGTGGGCATATTGCGGTGTTTAATGAAAAGTTTTCGCAGATAAACCTCGCTTATATTGACTTCCTTTGCAACAGCACAACAGGAGAGATGGGGCGAATGAAAATTATTAAGTATAATGTTTTCTGCTTGTTTTACATATTTTTCCGAAGTGCAGGAAAATTTTTGGTTATCAAAAAATACCGATAATAACTGATAGTAGAGTGACATAATCGTATTGTGGTTTTGATCCGCTTTCAGCAAAAGCGCATTTAAGTCTTCATAAAATGTTTCGGCGATCTTTCTGTTGGTTTTTTTGAGCGGCATCGCATCGAATCTGTTATCAAGGGTGTGAAAATTTATAATAATACTTTCCGCATATTTGTAGCAAACAATTTTATAGTTTTCTCCTTCCGGGATATAAACAGCATCGTTTTCTTGACAGATAATAGTGTGATGTTCGAAAACAAACTCTAACTTTCCGCATAGTACAATGATAATAGCGGAAGCGTATCGATTTTTCATAATATTTTTTGTATCGTTTTGCATCTGTGTTTTCAAAACAAAATCCGGTTCCGAAATAATAATATTCCCAATATTCATCCCATTTCCTCCTGCTGATAAATTATATAGCAGTGGCTTATGCATGTCAATATTGTATCGATTCGGCTAAAAAAATTATCGTTTTCAACATTGCTTTTTTTATTGTTATAGTTTTATACTTGTAATCAAGGAGTGTAAAATGTTTGACAACAATTTTTTTAAAAAAGACAGACTAACAATTGTGGGAATGCTTCGTTGAAAACCACCGAAGTATCGTAAGAAGGAGATTAATTATGAGTAAAAAAATACTTATACCCGGTGGGACAGGTGCCATGGGTGTTTATTTGGTTCCCGAACTTTTGAGATTGGGATATAAAGTTGATGTCGTATCTTTAGAAGATGCGATATCCAATAACTGCAACATCAGATATATAAAAGCAAACGCAAAAAATTACGATTTTATCAGCGAATTGTTAAAAAATGAATATGATGTAGTTGTTGATTTTATGATCTATCCTACAAAAGAGGAATACGAGAAATTTTTCTCGGTATATTTAAAAAATACCGGACACTATATATTTCTCTCCACCTACAGAGTATATGCAAATGAGGAGCATCCCATAAAAGAAACTTCCCCTCGTATATTAGACATTGCAAAAGACGCAGAACTCTTATCATCCGGAGATTATTGCATCTATAAAGCACAAGCCGAAGATTACCTTAATCATAGTGAATTTTCAAATTGGTCTATTATTCGACCTGCCATCACATATTCAAAAAGCAGATTTCAGCTTGTCACAATGGAATATGAATTGGTTATACGACGAATGTTGGAGGGTAAAGCTTTACTCTTGCCGGAGAAAGCGATGGATATACAGGCAACAATGAGTTGGGCAGGCGATGTTGCCAAAATGATAGCAAGTCTTGTCTTAAACGAAGCAGCGTTTAAAGAAACCTTTTCCGTTTGTACATCGGAGCATCACACATGGGGTGAAATTGCTGAAATGTATAAAAGAATAGGCGGACTCAAATTTATTACGGTGGATACTGATACATATCTCCAAGTTTTGTCGCTCGGCAACCCTCACTCAGAACGCCAACTAAAACTTGACCGATATTTTGATAGAGTAATGGACAATTCTAAAATTTTGAATATCGCAGGAATGAAGCAATCGGAGCTTATGCCACTTGAAAAGGGATTGTCCATGGAGTTTAGTGCCTTCCCCAAAAATATAACTTGGAAACACCACGCCGGTTACGACCGCATGGATGAGTTCTTGAAAAACATGAGAGGTTAACGCTACGGCACGGTGGCGAGTGTGGTATATGGGGTTATTTATTGGATAACAACAGTGTTTTAACGAAAAAGGCTTGACCGATCGGTCAAGCCGTTTTTTATTATGGTGTTTTTTCATCGATAATGCCTGCGATATCGTCGATCGTGCAAATATTAAAAGCGTATTTTTTACCTTTCTTGCTGGTGTCGCACAAATAATAGCTTTTCTCGGCGTTTTTCAACATGGCTTTCTTGACGTTAACTTCCTGTTCGGAAGAATCGGTGATCATACCGCTTTCGGCATATCCTCTGCTGGAAAAGAAGAAGACGTCGGCATTGATGTTGGAAATAAACTTTTCGGTTTCGCTGCCGACGTAGGCGATGGAATGTTTTAAAAGCAGCCCGCCCGTACAGTAATTCTTGATCCCTTTTTCGCCAAGACGGATGGACGTCTTGGGACTGTTGGTTACCACGATAATGTCGGTGTATTTTTCAAGGTGGGGGATTAAGTAGGAGGCGGTTGAAGAAGCGTCGAGAAAGATGACGTCGCCGTTATGGATGAATTTTCTTGCTTTTTCTGCGATTGCTTTTTTTGAGGCATTGTTCTGATCTTCGCGGAACATCAGCGGAATTTCCGCGTCGGAAACGTTACGCAACACGACGCCGCCGTGTGTGCGTTGTACTTTTCCTTGTTCTTCCAAAACGCTGAGATCACGACGAACGGTTGGTTGACTGACATATAAAAGTTGTGACAGAGCGGTTACGCTGATGCTTTTCTTTTTTTCCAAAATCTGCATGATTTGATCTTGACGTTCCAAGTTGTACATAGTTACCCCTCGTTTTCGTTTGCTTGCGATCTTTTTCGAACGCGATCTATAAACGTGATTATTTCTCAAAATAACCGCCGTTCGTTGTGTTTTGTTTTCGTTTTGTTTATCATAACACATAACGAAGAGAAAAGAAAGAGGGAAGATGAAAAATGAAATGTGCTAATTTGCATGCGATTAACGATTTGCGGTATGAGGATATTCCAGCACCTGAATGTCAAGAAGACGAAGTGTTGGTAGCGGTGAAAAGTTGCGGTGTATGCGGTAGCGATCTCCCGCGTGTGTATTCCAAAGGTACCTATCATTTTCCCACGGTAATCGGGCATGAATTCGCGGGCAAGGTGGTTTCTGATCCGAAGGGGGAATATGAGGGAAAGACGGTAGCGGTTTTCCCGTTGTTGCCTTGCTTTACTTGTGATAGTTGTCAAAAGGGAAGCTATGCGACCTGTGAGAATTACGATTACTATGGATCTCGAAGAAATGGCGGTATGAGTGAATACATTGCAGTTAAACGCTGGAATCTTTTGCTTGTTCCGGACGGTGTCAGCGATAATGAAGCTGCGATGTGTGAGCCGGTTTCGGTTGCTCGGCACGCTGTTTGCAAGTTGAACATTCAAGCGGGTGACGATCTCTTGATCTCGGGAGCGGGACCGATTGGCATCTTGGCGGGACAATGGGCAAAGAGTTTCGGGGCATGCAATGTCTATTACGTGGACATTGATCCTCGGAAAATTGAACTGGCGAAGCAGTTTGGCTTTCTGGAATATACGGCAGATGTTCAGGTGGATTGCGCATTGGAGGGTACGGGTTATTCCGATGCGTTGGCTACCTGCCTTGCCGCAGTAAAACCCGCCGGGAAATTGGTGCTGATGGGTAATCCGGGGGAAGTGATTTCCATGTCACAGGCGACATACTGGCATATTCTTCGCAAGGAATTGGTTGTGTTTGGAACGTGGAATTCTTCGTATAATGATAGGCAAAACGATTGGAAAGAAAGCTTGAAGGCGATAGCGGAGGGCAAAATCAACGTTAAGCCGTTGATTACGCACACGTATCCTTTGAAAGACTGCCATCAAGCCTTTGAGATGATGAAGAACAGAACAGAATTTTATTGCAAGGTTATGTTGACGATGGGGGAGCAGGATGAAAATGATTAAAAAGATTGCACCGTCTATTATGTGTGCGCCGCTGATGTGCGTTGAGGAGACGTTGCGTGAATTTGAGAACAGTGGAGTGGATTTAATACACGTTGACATTATGGACGGCAGTTTTGTCCCCAATTATACCTTGGGAACAAACTTTGTGAAAGAACTGAAAAGCAAAACGTCGATCCCTTTAGACATCCATCTGATGATTGATGAACCCGAAAACAAATTGGATTGGTTTGTGTTTGGGGAAGGGGACTATGTTTCCGTACATTATGAGGCGAGCCGCCATTTGCACAAAGCGGTTGCCGCTATTCGTGCAAGAGGTGCCAAGGCGATGGTAGCACTGAACCCCGCAACACCGATTTGTGTGCTGGAAAGTGTGTTGGATGATATTGATGCGGTATTGGTGATGACTGTCAACCCGGGATTTGCCGGACAAGCATTGGTTGAATCGACGTTGAAGAAGATTCGTAAACTCCGTGAGTATTTGGATAATAGCGGGTATTCGCATATTGAGATTGAAGTTGACGGTAACGTGAGTTTCGTGAATGCAGAGCGAATGAGTGCGGCGGGAGCCAATATATTCGTTGCCGGAACGTCCAGTGTGTTTTCAAAGGATGCGTCCTTGGAAGATAATATGGTGAAACTCAGAGAAAAGATAAACTAAATTTGAACTTACGTTATCCAAAGAAAAGGGCTTGACCACAAAACGGTCAAGCCCTTTTGATATATGATGAATGGTGGGAACGCTTTTTATATCTGAAACACTCGGTTTTGTTTGGAAAATTGCAGAGGCGTTAATCCGGTTCGTTGCTTGAAACTTCGACAAAAGTGGTAGACGTTGGAAAAGCCGCAAGATTCTGAAATGGTTGTAACGGTCAGAGTAGTATCGGTTAACAGTGTTTTGGCTTTTTCGAGTCTGCGGTTTAAAACGTATTGTTTTGGGGTGATGCCGAATTGCTTTAGGAACAATTTCCGCAGATATACTTCGCTAATGCCAAGATGTGTAGCGAGTTCGGTATTGGACAGTGTTGTATCGGAGAGGTTTTTTGCAATATGATCGATAGCGGAAGAAAGCAAGTGCTGTGACGGAGTCGTTTTTGTATCAATCTCGTCAAGGAATTTGTAAAACAAACTAAACGTTTGCAGTTGTTTTTCTTTGGAAAGATAGGATTGCTTTACAGCGCTGAAAAGTTCGATACACGCTTTTGGATTGCGCAGGGGGATCACGGTGATCTCATCACAGGTGAAATCTTGGCATTGGAAATTAACGATGGGAAACAGACCGTCCTTATCGCCAAGCAGCGTGTAGGATGCCCCTTTTGGCAGAAGAATGGCTACGTTTTTATCAGAAATAAAGTGTTTGCCATTCATGGTATACGTGATTTGCCCGTTGATACACAGTGAAATGCCATAGTTTTTTCGATCGGTCATCTCAAACGTGCGATTTTTGTTTGATTGCACCACAAGGGGTAAATCAATTTCCGTTACGCGCATATTTTGGAAAGAAAGCATATTTATCACCAAAAAGCATTATATCAGAAAACACAAATAAATCAACGGTCTATTTGTAAATAGTATCGAAAAGATCAAAAATCTGTATCGTTTTTTCTATTGTTATAACGGTACTGCCGTTTATAATAAAAAGAAAGAGGAGGGGAAACCTATGAAGTTATCCTTTGTAAACAGCAATCAGCCATTATTAACGGTTATGTTGCAGTGCACAGATCCGCAAGTAGCGATCAGGCGGATCCGAAATGCCAACTGTCTTGGCGCCGATGCTTACGGGTTGCAAGTGGAATCTCTGAAGATGGAATATCACAATCCGGATGTGTATAAGAGAATCTTTGGTGAAATGAAGGGAAGGCCGGTATACGTTACGAATTACAGAGGGGGAAGTAACAAGTCCCTTTCGGATGAGGAGTTGGCAAGAGGGCTGATAACCCTTGCCGAAAGCGGAGCAACATTGTGTGACGTGATGGGCGATTTCTTTTGCAAGCATCCCGAGGAATTGACTGAAGATAGTCAAGCAATCGAAAAACAGATGCAATTGATCGATACACTCCACGGGATGGGTGCGGAAGTGTTGATGTCTTCGCATATTTTGAAGTTTAAGCCTGCCGAACGTGTGTTAGAGGTAGCATTGGAACAAAAGCGCAGAGGCGCGGACGTTATTAAAATCGTAACGGGTGCCGATACGATGGAACAGCAGATTGAAAATCTGCGTATTACCGACCTTCTCAAACGAGAACTTGGCGCACCGTTTTTATTCCTTTCGGGTGGTGAATGTTCGATTCACCGAAGATTGGGATTCAAACTTGGTACTTGTATGACGTTGTGCGTGTATGAACACGATACGATATCAACGGCTACGCAACCGTTGCTCAGTACCATGAAAAAAGTTCGGGACGAAATTGATTTTTGAGGTGAAGATATATGTTTGAAAATAAGACGGCTCTTATTACCGGTGCGGCAGTCGGTATTGGCAAAGCGTGTGCTGTTCGGTTCGCAGAAGAAGGTGCCAACGTGATCTTGGTGGATGTTAATGCCGAAACATTAAAAGAAACGGAAAAGCAGATTAAAGAGATTACGGATAACGTAGTGGCGTATACCTGTGATGTCACGGATAACACGGCCGTTTGTTCGGTGGTTGAAAAAGCGGTGGAACGCTTTGGCAAGATTGATATTTTAGTCAATAATGCAGCATTGTGGCGCAGTTGGTTAAACTTTATGGAGATTTCATTTGAAGAATGGGAAACGTATTTTTCTGTTAACGTAATGGGAACGGTATATTTTACCAAGGCCGTACTGGCACATATGCTGGAAAATCAGTATGGTAGAATTGTCAACGTTGCATCGGTTGCCGGTATTTACGGGAATCCTAAGATGACACATTATTCTGCAACGAAGGGCGCCGTTATTTCGTTTACCAAGGCGCTTGCCAAAGAGGTGGCGGACCAAAGCATAACGGTTAACGCGGTGTCTCCCGGTACGGTAAGTCCTGCGTGGGCGGATGATATTGATTTTGTGAAAGAGAACGATATGTGTTATGCCGGCAGAACCGGCTCAACGAGAGAAAATGCGGATTTGATCTGCTTCTTGGCCAGCGACAAAGCAACATATATCAATGGGCAAAACATTCAAATTGATGGTTGCAGGAAGAAAATATAAGAGCGCTTGAACGAAACAAATACAAAACGGCTTGACCAATTTGGTCAAGCCGTTTGTGATTTATAAGAGCAGTTCGTGCAAGGGGTGATCGCAAGCAAAAAACGTGGTTGCGGTGCTGATGAATTCCTGCACGATACGGCTTGATACATCCGTATCTTTTTTTATATGGATGAGGGAGAAGTCTTGTTTTGCTTCGCTGCCCCCCAGTGCAAAGAAAGAGCAGTCGGGATCGGGCGGCATCGTGGCGATATTGGCATCGGTCGTCAACAAGGCGCCGAATCCCGTGCGCATAAGGTTATAATTCAATTGCTGACGACTGGCGTTTGAGGTGACGTACGGTGCCATATCGGATTTGCCGAATAACATCGTTCTCTTTTTTTGAACGTTGGTGTGCGGAGGGCTGTAGATAAAGGAGACGTTGCGAAAGACAGACATATCGTTGATCTCTTGTTGGGGGTCGAAGTGACCTGAGAGGAGTTCTTTGTGATTGAGGGCGTAGGGACGCAATGCTTCGGTGACCATACTGCGTGGCATAGCAACAACAAAACGTTCTTGCAAAAGATTGACAACGTGACAATCGGACGGCGCCGATTCACCTGACATAAAAACAAGGTCAACGTTTTCTTTTTGCAGTTGTTCATACAGTTTCTCGGTGTCGGTCATCACGATATGAATATCGACGTGAGGGTATTGCTTTTGAAATTCCTTGAGCACTTTTGGGATGACGTAGAAGGACAAATGTAAAGACGTGCCGATGCGCAAGGTGCCGCCTTGCACGTGACGGATGTCATTGATTTTTTCTGCCGTTTCTTTTTCAAGCTGTAAGGCTTTTTCGATGGCGTCAATATAGAGCTTTCCTTGAGGAGTCAGCGAAAAGGGGAGCGTTTTGCGATTGAAGATCGGCGCGCCGAGTTCTGTTTCCGCTTTCTTAATGGCTCGGCTGAGTGCCGGCTGGGAAATGAACAATTCTTCCGCTGCCAACGAAACGCTTTTTGTGCGGTAAACGGTATAAACGTATCGTGCTGTTGTGCTGATCATAGTTATCACCTTTTTGTTATAACTTTTGTAGACTTATTTCTATTTGATTATACATTGGCTCGGCAGTATAATCAAGGGTGAAGAGGTGAGTTTTATGGATTGCCAGAAACTTTTTTCTGTTATTGATGAGATGAACGAGCGCTACTGCCGTGTGTGGGAGGACGTTTGCAACATTGAAAGTCCTACTGCGCATAAAGAGGGCTTGGATCAAGTCAGTAACGTTTTTATCAATATGGCGAACGAACGCGGATGGCAGGTTGAGGTGTTGGAGCACGACGTCGCGGGTAACGCGATCTGCATTACCATCAATCCCGATGCTCAAAAGGCGCCTGTGGTATTTTCCGGACACATTGATACGGTACACCCGATCGGTTTATTTGGTACACCGGCGGTGCGGCGAGATGACACGTGCATTTACGGTCCCGGTGTGATGGATTGTAAGGGTGGTGTGGTCGCTTCGTTTATGGCGTTGGATGCACTGGCACAGTGTGATTTTAAGGATCGTCCCGTGAAGCTGATTATCCAATCGGATGAGGAAACAAGCAGCGAACAAAGCAATAAGCAGACGGTTGCCTTTATGGTGGAGAAAGCGAAAGATGCTGTTGCGTTCCTCAACGCCGAAGGAATACAGGGTAACACTCTCGTGTGGGAGCGGAAAGGTATTCTTCGGTATCAGTATACGATTACGGGTAAGGCGATGCATTCCTCCCGTTGTGCCGAAGGTGCCAGCGCCATTGCGGAAGCGGCATATAAGATCATTGAGTTAGAGAAATATAAAGATCCGAACGGGCTTACCTTTAACTGCGGTGTAGTCAAGGGTGGCACGGTGGCAAACACGGTGCCTGATAACTGTTCGTTTGTGGTAGATATTCGCTTTTCCAATGAGGAGCAGTTTAATGAGGCTGTCAGCATCGTGGAGCGAGTTGCTAAGACGGTAACGGTAGCGGGATGCACGACCGAGATTAAGCAGATCAGTGTGCGCCCGGCAATGCCCTTCGTTGAACGCAATGTAGAGTTGGCGAAAGCGATGAATGCGGTTTACGAAAAATGCGGGTTACCGCAGCTCTCGGGACGTTCTTGTTTGAGCGGGTCTGATGCAGCGTATACCACGGTTGCCGGTATCCCGACGGTGGATAATATCGGTGTTGACGGCGGACGGATCCATTCTCCTGAGGAGTTTGCCTATTTGGCGTCGCTTGCGGCGTGTGCCAAACGGTTGGCAGCTGTGGCGTGTTATTTATAAGATTTTGAAAAGCGGAAGGCAGTTGCCTTCCGCTTTTTTGCATAAATAACGGCAAAATGGCGCATACCAAACTGTAAAAGGGGAGGATGAGTATGCCGGAAAGAAGAGGGAAATACACCATCAGTTTGTCGGGGAGACCGACGATACTTGGGTACGCGTCGGTCGTGGGTAAAAAAGAGGGCGAAGGACCGCTCGGGGAATTATTCGATCAGGTGTTTACCGACACGCGGCTTGGCGAGAAAACGTGGGAGAAAGCAGAAAGTCGACTGCAAAAAGAGGCGTTGAGCCGTGCGCTGAACAAGGCGGGATTTTCACCGTCGCAAGTGGACGTATTGTTTACCGGTGATTTGCTTAATCAAAACATCGCCTCGACATTTGGTATGCGCGACAGCCAAATTCCGCTTTTAAATCAATTCGGCGCCTGTTCGACGATGGCACAAACATTGGCGATGGCTTCTATTTTTGTGGACAGCGGTGCTGCCGACGTGGCGACGGCAGTTACCTCGTCACATTTTTGTACGGCGGAGCGCCAATTCCGTTTCCCGCTTGAATACGGCGGGCAACGCCCCGCTACTTCGCAGTGGACCGCTACCGCGTCGGGTGCCGTACTGGTCGGGCTTGGCGGCGGTAAAGTGCATATTGCGGACGTGTGTATCGGGTGTATTGTGGATCTTGGGATTACCGACACCAACAATATGGGTGCCGCGATGGCCCCTGCGGCGGCGGATACCCTATTTAAGTATTTGACGGATACGCAAACACATTCGGGAGAGTATGATTTTATTGCGACGGGCGATCTCGGTGCGGAGGGAAGTGCGCTGTTTAAAACGTTAATGGCGCGCGACGGCGAGCGGCTCGGCGACGAATATTTTGATTGTGGGATGCTGATCTACGACCGAAAGAGGCAAGACGTGCACGCGGGCGGAAGCGGGTGCGGGTGTTCGGCGTCAGTGCTGTGTTCTCTCATCCTTGGAAATATGGAAAGCGGAAAGTGGCACGACGGGCTGTTTATAGCAACGGGTGCAATGATGTCGCCGACCTCGTCCCAGCAAGGTGAATCCATTCCCGGTATTGCTCATTTGATCCACCTTAAGTGTGAATAAAACACGGTCCACTCGAATCTGCCGCAAGACGGCTGATGTCGGGTGGACCGTGTTGTTTATTTTGTAATGGTGTGATGAAGTATTTCTGATAATTCCTCGAAGGTTACAAAACTATAGCCGAGCTTTTTCAAAAGCAAAATAAGCTGTTCGATGTGTTCCCCGTAGGTAGTGATCCCGCGTTGCAGATAAAACCGATCATACGGTTTTAAGTCTTTTAGGTCGGGGACTTTTTGAGTGGTAAGTTCGAACGGGTGCAGATAAAAGACGTAATACTCGTTTTTCTTTAGATATTGCTTGATAAGGCTTTTTATAAAACTCCAATTACTTAAGCGAACATATCCGCCTCCCGAAATCGGGTAGGGTATGCCGAAAATCTTTTGCTTTGACAGGCCGAACTCAAAGAAGTTTCCGTCGTAAAAAATGTTCTTTGAACATTCCTTAAAGCCTTTCAGATCAAGGGCGACGGTGTGTCTTGCTTGCAAAAAGTCAAGGTGACTGGAATCGTATTGAAAGCCTAACTCTTTGAGGATGTTGAGACGTTTATTATCTAAGCTGAAATACGGTGCGCGAAAACCGACCACATCGACATCAAAGAGTTCTTTGAGCATCATTTTTGATTTTCGGATTTCGTGGCGAAAGGTTTCCACGCTTTCGTCCATTGGCGCTACGTGCTTGTGGCTGTGAAGCGCCAGTCGGTGACCGTTACTAATGCTCTTTTTCAGTTTGTCGATGATTTTCGGTGCCAGAGCACCGACGGTGAAAAGCGTGCTTTTGATACCGTGCTTGTCAAGTATACGGATATATTCGTCGAAGCCGTCCATCAGGTCGACGTCGACGCTTTCGGCGGAGTTTGCTACACATTCGGTATCGCCAAACGCTTCCACATCCATAGTGAAAACAGCGTATTTTTTCTTAAGCATAATTCAATCCTTGAAAAATTCTATGATGGCGTTATCGTACGCTTCGGTGTTGTTGATTCTCAGGTGAGAGTGACCGCCTTTATCGAACCATACCAGTTTTTTATCGGCAGCAGAGCAACTGTCAAACAGTTTTTGTGATTTTGAAGGGATAGAAAAAATATCTTGTTTGCCGTAAAGGAAGAGGACTCTTGCTTCTTTTTTTATCTTTTTGATGGCGGTGATCGGCTTGTCCTTGTAGACGTTGGTGCCGGTATGACGGTTGATATGAAGCATCACAAGGTCTAAAACGGGGAAGAGGGGACGCTTATCGGCCATCATATGACGCTTGAAGGTTTCGCGGAAAGAAACAAAGCACCCTTCCGTTACAAAGCCTTTAACGTACGGGGGACACTTCTTATCTGTTATGGCAAAAATGCCGGAAGCCGTACCGATACATATCCCGTGATACCAAACTTCTTTATTATGAAAACGCTCATTGACAAATTTGGACCAAGCAATAACGTCGCTCGATTCTTTTGCACCGATGGTATTGTATATACCGTCACTTTTTCCGTGGCAGCGGGTATCCACCACTAACACATTGAAGTTCGCCTTTTTGTAGGCAGGGGCAAAATAGTAGGAATATACGAGCGATTCACATCTGCCGGGGAGAATGATGACGCATCTGTCAGCGCCGAAATCAAAATATTCACCGTAAAGCTTAAAACCGTCGTTTTCAATTTCAACGTCTGTGATGTACTCGCGGTTTTCATTAGCCCATTCAATACCGGCGTTCCACATTGCCAACTGTTCTTCGTTGTCGGGCGCGGAACAAACACGCGACCATTTTTCGGGTTCTGTTCTGACAAGCTGCGCGCGGTACACCCGTTTTGAAATGGGGTAGGTATATGCGAGCATACAGCATAAACCGCCCAAAGCCAACCCTACTATGACCAATAACAGTATGATAAACGTATCCATAGATCCTCCAAGCGTACGCATAAAAAGGCGAATTAAAAATACTGCTTTGTATTGTACCATAATTCTTTCGCAATTTCACTATTTTTGTCGAGAAAAATCTAAAAATGTTGAAAACGAGGCGGTGATATGGTAATATGAAAAGGTATATTGTTAGGGGTTTGGCATGTGTTGGAGGAGAACTATGTCTGATTTTGTTATTATACCGGATACTTCGTGCGACTTGGTACGTCCGCTGAGGGAACGTTTTGATATTGCGGATTACATCAGTGGTCTTGTGTATTTCCCGGACGGACACTGCGAGGCGGCCGATATCGATTGGGAACGTCACGATCCGAAGACTTTTTACGAGTCGATGGGTGACAAGAAAACCGTATATACGACGGCGTGTGCGCCTGCGGGGGATATTTTAGAAGTTTTTGAAAGAAATTTAAAAGCGGGTAGAGATATTCTGTGTATCACGCTTTCGTCGGCACTTTCGGGCACTTACCAGACCTGTGAATTGGTGAAATCTGAACTTTTGCCCAAATATCCTGAAAGAAAAATCATTTGCATCGATTCTATGCGGTATTCGACCGCGCTGTCGCTGCTTGTGATTATGGCGGCAATGAAACGCAAAGAGGGCGCTTCTTTTGAGGAAACAGTGCGTTACGTTGAGGAGAATAAGCACCGTGTTCATCAAATGGGTCCCATGGATGATCTGTTCTTCCTTTGCAAGACGGGAAGAATCTCCAACTTCAAGGCGTTTTTCGGTACCTTGGTAGGCATCAATCCGATGGCGGATTTCAATCGTAAAGGTCTTGCGGAAGTTTTGGGTAAATTTAAAGGAAAAAAAGCAGCGCTCAATGCGGTTATCGAATATATGCGCGGTACGGTGGAAAATCCGGAAGAGCAGATTATCTTTGTGGCTCACTCGAATCGTCCTGCTGCAGCCGAGCTGTTGCGCGATATGATATTCAAGGAGTTTCATCCCAAAGAAGTGATCATAAACGACGTGGGTATGTCTTGCGGTTCTTCGATAGGTCCCGGTCTTTGTGCCGCTTTTTATTGGGGCAAAGAGATCAGCGAAGATATGGCATATGAAAAAGCGTTAATGAACAGCATTTTGGAAAGTCAAAAATAAGTGGGGGTGCCAGTATGAAGGATTTTGTTATTTTTGGTGATTCGACCTGTGATCTGGATAAAGAACTGCGTGCAAAGTACAACATTGAGTATGTGGCGATGAATTTCTCGATTGATGATACGGAGTACGTCGCATCGCTCGACTGGGAATTCCATAGCGCGAAAGAGCATTACGATCTTATGCGCGCCGGCAAGCGGGTGTTTACCACCCAAGTTCCCAAAACGGTGTATTATGACAGTTTTAAGGCGGTTTTGGAAAGCGGAAAGGACGTGCTTTACATTTCTTGCTCGTCTGCGCTTTCCGCCTCTGTCAACACCGCTATGTTGGTAGCCAAAGAGCTCGAAGAGGAATACCAAGACGTGAAGGTTTACTGTGTAGACTCTTTGATAAGCTCGCTTGGTCAAGGTTATCTGTTAGCATTAGCTTCTAAAAAGCGTGACGAAGGCTGTTCGGCAGAAGAAACGGCGCGCTATATTGAACAAAACAGATTGAAGGTCAACCAATGCGGAACGGTTGAATCGATGGAATATTTGCGCAGAGCAGGTCGCGTTAAGGCGTCCAAAGCCTTTTTCGGAAACCTTTTTGGTGTTAAGCCGATTATCATTTCCGATATTAAGGGGCAGAATTACGCATATAAAAAGGTGAAAGGTACCGCCAATGCGCGGGCGGCCATTGCGGAACATATTGTAGATGCGGCAAACGGTGTTTACGATACACTTTTGCTCTCCCATGCGGATTGTGAAGCGGATGCGATTCTTTTGCGTGACGAGATCTTAAAGCGGGCAGCGTTTAAGAACGTTATACTTAGTTACATTGGGCCGATCGTTGGTGCTTCGGTAGGACCCGGCACCGTTATTGCCTTTACGTTTGGTCAAGAAGTTACGATTGAGGGGAAAGAGTAAGCCATGCGGCAATTTTTAGACGGTAATACGCTTCATCAATTATTCACCGTCGGTTTGAGTAACCTTAAAAAGAATATGACCGCCATTAACGATTTGAACGTTTTCCCCGTTCCGGACGGGGATACGGGAACCAATATGGTGCATACCTTTACCGGTGGTTTGGCGGCCGTTTCGGTACAACAACACGTCGGTCAGTATATGAAGGACCTCGCGCGTGCGGTATTGCTTTCTGCGAGGGGAAATTCGGGCGTCATCTTTTCACAGTTTATTCGCGGTCTGTATCGAGGCTTTGAGCAAAAAGAAACCGTTTGCTTTGCGGATTTTGCTCAAGCTTTCACCTGTGCCCGCGAAGATGCGTACCGTTCTATTATCACTCCCACTGAGGGCACGATCCTTACGGTGATCAGTGAAGCGGCAGATTTTTTGAACGCCAATGCGGAAACGTATGACAGTTTTGAAGCAGGGCTGGAAGCGCTGCTTGCTTGTATGAAGGATACGCTTGCCAGAACCCCCGATATGTTACCCGTCTTGAAAGAAGCGGGTGTTGTGGACAGTGGCGGTGCCGGTCTGGTTTGCTTTTTTGAAGGTGTGTATGCCTATTTCCGCGGCGTTTCGCCCGAGGATATGGATCAAGTTGAATTGAATGCGCCGCAAGCGGCCTCTTATGCTACTTTCGGACCTGACAGTGTAATGGAATACGGGTATTGCACGGAATTCATTTTACAGCTGATGAATGCGAAAACCGACATTGCGACTTTTTCAAAAGAACAGTTTGTAAAACCGCTGGAACAGCTCGGCGATTCGATAGTGGCGGTTGTTAATGACGGTATTGTCAAAATACATATTCACACCTTCACACCCGAAAAGGTGTTGGAATATGCGAGAGAATACGGTGAGTTCGTTACTCTGAAAATTGAAAATATGGCTGTACAGCACAGCGAGATCCAGCCCAAAGCTCAAACCGAGGCGCCGAAGGAGCACGTGAAATATGCGATCGTTGCGGTCGCATCCGGCGAAGGCTTTGTTGAGTATTTTTACAGCATCGGTGCTACGGTGGTTATCGACGGCGGGCAGACCAGTAATCCGTCGGTTGACGCGTTTCTTAAAGCCTTTGACAGCGTGGATGCGGAACATATTGTGGTGCTTCCCAACAATTCCAATATCATTCTTACCGCGAATCAAGCGGCGGAGTTGTACAAGAAGACCAATGTACACGTGATCCCCACTAAATCGGTGGTGGAGGGATACAGTGCGCTGTCGATGATGGATCTCTGGAGTGATACGGTTGAAGATCTTATCGCCGATATGACTTCCGCACTTCCAACGGTTGTTTCCGCTTACGTTACGACTGCTATACGTGACAGCAAGATGGACGGCGTTGAGATTACCAAAGGACATTACATCGGTATTCAGAATAAAGAGATCCTGCTTTGCGGGGAAGATCGGTTAGCTTGTGCTCAAAATCTTGTCAACAAGATTATGGAGCAACAGGAAAAAGAAGTGATTATCGTCTTTTCCGGTAAAGCCGTACCGAGTGACGAAGCCGAAGCATTGAGGGCTTGGCTTGAAGGCGAGTATCCGCTTGCTGATATTGGTCTGATTGATGGCCGTCAAGACGTATATGACTATATTATTTCTTTGGAATAAGGTATTTCTATGAAAAAGATTGTTGTTGACATCTACGGCGCCGATAACGGTATGCAGGTCGTGATTCGCGGCATTGCGCGTGCCATTGTCGAAAACCGTATTTTCCCCGTTTTGGTGGGGGAACCGACACTTATTCGAAAAACGATGACCGATTGCGGCATTGCAGATGAGCAATACGAAATCATAGCTGCATCGGACTATATTACCAACGACGATCCGGCTACCTGTGTGTTCGGTGGCAGGGACGAGAGTTCTTTGGTTTTGGCATACAAAACGCTCAAGAACGACGAGGATTGTTTTGCTATGCTTTCGGCAGGAAATACGGGAGCGTTGTTGGTAGGATCTATCTGCCGTTTAGGGTTGTTGCCCTCTATCAAGTTCCCGTCGCTGTGCAGTGCTTTGCCGTGTGCAAACGAGAAACTGCTGACACTGGTCGATTGCGGTGCCATTATTGATTGCACGGCGGATGACCTTGTTCGTTTTGCCAAGATGGGCAATGTTTTTTCAAAATGCTACTGTGGAATTGAAAAACCGCGTGTGGGTATTATGTCGGTTGGCAGGGAAGACAAAAAAGGCAGTGCGTTAACATTGGAAGCCTTTGCGAAGCTGAAAGAACTCGACATAAACTTTGTTGGCAACCTGGAGGGCAGTGATATGGTGTCCGGGTATGCTGACGTTGTGGTAACCGACGGGTTTTCGGGTAATATATTACTCAAGAGCACCGAAGCAGCCGGTAAAAAAGCGCTTGAGATCGCGGAACGTTTTGGTGGCGAAAACCCTGAACTTGTCGAAAAGATCACAACCGCCATACGGCAGACCTTTGACTTCAATTCGCGGGGTGCCGCTACCTTTTTAGGCACGAAAAAGATCGTGGTTAAAATGCACGGCTGTGCTACAGAAGATACCGTAGTGGCCTCGGTAGAACAAATTTTGCGTTTGGAAAAGGCAGACTTTTCTGCCGAAATGTCGAAGGCATTGTCTTGTTAAAAAAACAAAGACAAACACAGCAGTGTTTGTCTTTGTCTTGTTTTATTCTTTTGTAAGCGATGCTATAAATATCAGCTGATGCAGAAAATATCGCAGCGGTAAGCAGATCAGATAGACGATGTTAAAATTCAGTGCTAATGAGATGCCGGGGAAGACAAGCATAAAGAGTTCACACATAAGCGTATAAACGAAATAACTTATCACCGTGTAACCGATGGTTGTCAAATAATCGCTTTGTGCGACGTGTTTTAAGAATACGTATTTATTGAGCAGGATTCCCAAAAGCAGCGATATTGCACCTACTGACGAAACGGTCAGCGATATGTATTGATCTTTAAAGAGGAGTCCGCAAAGGATGATGAGCAGTTCTGCGGCGAAAAACGACAGTATGGTGCCGCGCGCCAATGAAAACAGGCTTCGGTAAATTTTCACGGTATCGCCGATCGGGTTGAAGTGTGACGATGCGTTGTTTTCGATATAGATCGCTTCAATCGGAATGGTCGTGATTTTAAGTCCCATTTTGGCGGCGTAATACAGGACGTTCATTTCATAATCGTAGTTGTTCTTTTCGACTTCTATCAACCAATCCAGATTGCTGCGTGCAAAGCCGCGCAGTCCTGACTGATTGTCGGACAAGTACCGATTGGTCAACAGCGTGTATACGATCTTTGACAGATCGTTTCCCACGCGCGAACGAAGCGGGATTTTCCCCTTGCGTTCGCGGACCGTCAGAACAAACTTATTGCCTTTGTGAAGTTGTTCTCTGACACGAACGGCATCTTCGGGGCGGTGTTGACCGTCGGCGTCACAGGTTAAGAAGTAGTCGCATTCGGGAATATTGTCCTTGATATAACGCATACCCGCTTTGAGTGCGGCGCCTTTTCCGCTATTCTTTTGAAGGGTGACGATATGCGCTTTGTCGCTTACTTTGGCAAAAATGTCGGCGTATTTTTCACCGCTGCCGTCGTCAACGACGACTAACGAGAAGCCGTTTTCAGAGAGTTCGTCAACAAGCCGCACAAGTTCACCATCCGGCTCGTAAGCCGGTATTACGATGACATCCATTAACAATCCTCTTTATTTGATATTTTTTTGTAAAAATTCGTCTATTTTACGGATCACCTGATCGTCGGCAGTGCCATCTGCCGAAAACAGTAGATCGGTATGTCCTGAATTGTTGGGCGCCGAACGGAACAAATACTCGACGTGATTACCTGTTATTTCGTCTTTGTGCGAAACAATCGAATACTTGTCCATCGGTACTTGTTTATCGTCTTCACCGTGTATCAGCAATACCGGTACGTCACTTGACGACAGCACTTTGTCGGCACGAAGATTGACCGTTTCAGCACCGAAAAGCATGGCTTGATACAGCCATAAAAAGCCGTAGTTCCCATAAGCTAACGATCCGATATATTGAGTGCTGGTGCCTATGACGCCTTCCATCGCACTGTTAATACCGCTTACCGATATGACAGCTGAAACGTCATAGTCGTAAGCAAGACTGCAGCAAGCGGCATAGCCGCCGCGACTGTGCCCCAACAAGGCAACGTTATTATAGCAAAAGCGATCGCAATTTTCAATATATTCCAAGGTGGATTTCAAATCGAAAAGTTCTTGGGAAAATCCAATGGCAGACTCACCTTGTGAGGTGCAGTTTCCCGTAGCGTCAAAGGCGAATACCGACCAGCCGAATGCAAGCAGTTCGTGTATTTGCCAAAGATAGCTGTCGGCACAGGCGTTGTGGCCGTGAGCCAAAACAATCAGCGTATCTTTGCTGCTTTGCGCGGTGCTTTTATACAGGTACCCCGAAAGTGAGTTTTCACCCGAGGGATAGGTCATCTTCTCGCGCGAAGCGACCGTATCCTTCAGTGCGGAAGGATACTCGGTTGTGATGCAATCGTAGCGGGTAAAAACGCGATCGTATATTACCTTGGTTGCGGTAAAGGATACTATCAAAACGATTAAAACGGCAACAATAATGGTGATCAATACCTTTTTCAGTGTTGATTTCTTGACAGATACCATTATTATCACCCGCTGTTCATTTTTTAATCAAAGGAGAAAGCTATGCGTTTCATTCCCAATTACACGCTTACGATACTTTCTGAAGAGGAGTTTCCCTCAAAAATTGTTGAGATCGAAGCGGACCTTGCAAAAGTTAAAGTTTCCGGAACATATCAAGCGTTTGACGGCATAGATATTGCGTATGAATATTTTTTGGCAGAAAACAGCAAGGCTTCTGTGGTGATCGTTCACGGGTTAAGTGAATTTACAAGGAAATTTTATGAGTTTATCTACTACTGTTTGCATCACGGATTGAACGTTTTTATCTATGACCAACGTTGTCACGGTCTTTCCGGAAGATTAACCGATCAAATTGATCTTTTGCACGTAGATGCTTTTCAGGATTACGTAGACGATTTATCAAAATTTATTGATGAGGTTGTTTTGAAAGTTACAGGCCAACCGTTATACCTGTATTCCCATTCAATGGGTGGTGTGATCAGCGCACTGTACCTTGCCAAAGAAACTGACAAAATAAAAAAAGCCGTCTTTTCGGCACCGATGTTTGAGCCGGTTGTGGACAGCGTTCCGGCTCCGATTGCCCGTGTGGGTGTCGGGGTGGGGAAGCTGTTTTACGGCAGCAAGAAAAAGTTTTGGTTGACAAGCGAATTTGACCCCGACAAGTCTTACAAAGAGGTTTACGGCTCAAGCAAAGCTCGTTTTGAGTATAATATGAAATTGCGTAGAGAAAATCCGAACTACCAATCGACACCGATGACTTTCGGTTGGGTGTATAATTCACTGGTAGTGCACAGACAATTGTTTAAAAAAGGTGTCATTGATCGCATAAAAACACCGATATTGTTGCTCTCGGCCGGAAAAGATATCACGGTGAGAAACGAACCGCAATATAAGTTTGCAAAGCGGTGCAATTGTTGCACACTTGTCAGTATCCAAGATGCTACACACGCTCTTTTGGCGAGTGACACCGAAATGCTAACGCAGATTATGAATCAGACGCTGGCGTTTTTTGATTCGTAACGGCGGTGCGCTCTGCCTCGTCGCGGGAAGCACGCAAGAGTGCAATCAGTACTCTGAAAACACGTACGACCAGTACGGTTTCAAACTCGTAGTGGCTTTCCGTTGTTTGAAAATCGCAGGTGATGTCAATGTGTTCACCTTTGGGATCCACCTTCATCGCGGAGTGTAAAAATCCCAAAAGGGGAGAAATTACCGCATAGCATCTGCCGTACTGAATGGCGGTTTGCGCAGCATCTCCTTCGGCACAAACGATTTGGAGTTTGAGCACCTTAATTTGGCAATGCTTTAACAGACCGAGCACTCGTTTGAGCAATCCCGTAATCAGCGAAACGCTGTCACCCAGCGTGCGCAACAGATTGCCTTTTTGTGCGGTTTCCTTAAGCGCTTTTGTATTCAGGCGTGAGATGCCGGTCAGTTCCTTTAATGCTCTGGTAATGGGGTTGTTAGGATCAGGATTTTCGCCGAATGTTTTATGAAGTATCTTATATCGAAAGAACAGTTCACCGTCTTGGCTGATTTTCAGTATAACGTTTACCGGCAACAGCAAAATAACGGTGATGAGTAGCACAACGAATGCCGAAACACCGAGGAAAATCCACATATCCTTCACCTCCTGTATACGTATTATGCGCGGATGGTTAAAATTTAGAAAGAATTGGGGGAGTAACGTTGAATTGGCTGTTTGGGAAAATTACCGATATCACCAATGAGCAATATGCGGCTGTGTATTTGGCGCTTACGCCTTCAAGAAAAGCGCATATTGACAAGATGAAAAAAGAGAACGACCGTAAACGGTCACTGATGGCAACCTATCTTTTGAACAAGCTGCTTTTACAGGCAGGAAAAACACAAACAAGAATTGAAACCGCCGAAAACGGCAAGCCGTTTTTAAGCGAAGAGGGCTTGTATATCAGCATTTCGCATAGTGACGAGGCGGTGGTTTGTGTTTTGAGCGAAACCCCTGTTGGGATTGACGTTGAGAAGATCAAGCCTGTCAGCCGAAAACTCATTGAATATGTTTGTACTCAGCGAGAGCGAGAATACGTGTTTTCGGGAAAAGACGTCGTAGATGACGAAGCGACGCAGCGTTTTTTTGCAGTATGGACGGCAAAAGAAGCCTTTTATAAGAAAAGCAACGGCGACGTTAGCGGCATCCGTTCAATAGACACGTTTTCCTTTGAAAAGCAGGCGTTTCTCAACGAGGGGTATTATATTACGTTGGTATAAGATTATACGTGAAACGAAGCTTGCTGTTCGCCGAACAAAACAGAAAAGATGACAAGCACGGCGATAACAATAATATAGACGCACCAATAGGAGCGCGTGAAGTTGCGACGGTTGATGTTGCTCTTTTTAAAGCTGAAAATGATGAGAAAAATGAAGCCGACAACGGGGATCGAATACAGCAGCTGCAAGCCGAAATAAGCCCACGGGCTTAAAGGACGCAAATGTTCGGGAAGGTTTTCAGCGGTGATTTCGGTGACCGGGGACGGTGCCTCATTTACTACGGGTGCGCCACAGACGCAACAAAATTTTGATCCTTCTTCGATTTGGGCGTTGCAATGTTTACATACCATATTGATTTCCTCCTCCGTTATTTTCTGTTAACGATTAAGTTTTTGACGAATCTTTTCTCGAACACCGTCTAAAAACGACGAACTGCTTTTGCCGAAAGCGCATTGGTTGACAAAGTGCTCACAGTTATTATGCAGAATATCGTAGCCGCCTTCTCCGATTCGTGAGCGGGCGGCTTTTATAATTTCTTGCGGGGGACGCATCGTTTTCTGCTCGTCCTTTGTAGGTGTTCCGCTTTCAAGCATACCACCGTTCAAAAACGTATACACGTCTGTGGTCAGTACCTTGATTTCATTTGCGGGCTTTCCCACATCATTCGGCAGACCAAACTGGATGATCTCGTTTTCGTCTGCAAAAATGCCGTAATGATAGTAAAAGCTTACTTTGGTTCGAACGATCTGACCGCATTTCGGGGGGTTAAACGACCATTCCATTATGCACCTTTTTTCTCAATGACGCGTATAACGTCAGCAACGGTTGTGATGCCGACAAAGTCGTCATTGGTGAATTTGATGTTAAACTCTTCTTCAAGAGCCATCGCCATATATAAAATGCCGATTGAGTTGATGCCGATATCTTCGCGAAGCTGAGCGTCCGGTTTAATCGTGGTTACGTCAATTTCGCCTTCGAAAACAGCATCGCAAATTTTTAACAGTCGTTCAAACGTACTCATAGGGCGCCTCCGTTTTTTGAGATTCGCAGTTGGCTTTTTTACAACGATTCAATTCCTTGACAAGTTCATCGGTAACACGTTGTATATCGGCCGTGCTGGGGAGTTTTCTTTGACAAAACTCCTGTGGATCGATCGCTTTGCCGATCACAACCGTGCGCATGGTATACCAATGCTTGCGGGGTAGGATGTGCATCGGGATGATCGGCACATGTGCACGAAGCGCCATAAGAACGGCACCTGATTTTACGGTGTCGATATCGTCTTGTCTGTGAATTTCTCCTTGCGGGAATACCGTTAACAGATAGCCGTCTTTCAGTTTCTGTACGGATTGATTGATCGCTTCAATATCCGCGCCGTTGCGGTCGATCCTAATGGCACCGACGCCTTTTAACAACGCGGAACGCAATTTCCCTTTCATCACAATTTCGGCAACCAAGAAGTGCAATCTTCTGTACCAAAAGGTAACGCCGACGATAAACGGATCGGCAAAAGACGTATGATTGGCGGCAACAATTGCTCCGCCTTTGATTTTTGCGCGGTATTTTTCGCCTTCGGGTGTGCGCCGTTTAATACGAAGTATGGGGATCAACGGCGCACATACAAGACGTGCCATATCCATCGGAAATTGTTTGATATCAAACAGGCGGTGACCGCCTTTGGTGATCTCCGCTTTCAAAGAATAGACCTTCTTTTCGAGAACGTCTGTGAGATGTTGTAACTGTTCTTGCTCACTGAGGCCTTCTTTGCAATAGTCGGTAAGATAGAAGGGCTTGCCGACGCACACCTTTGCACGCTTAAAAATACCGTAATTCCCGTCGGTGTAGACGGGAACAATGGGGGTGTCCGTGTGGGTGGCAATAAAGGCGGTGCTTGTCGTAAAGGGCCAAGGCTTTCCATTTATGGGTAGCCTTGCTTCAGGGAAAATGCCCACGGCACCACCGTTATCCAAGACGGCTAACGTATCGGATACAAAAGTGAAATCGCGACCTTCCCGTTCAACCTTGATTCCTCCCCAAGCATTCAGGAGAAAGGCGAAGAATTTACTTTTGTTATAAAGCACTTCCGCCATCAAAAAGCGGATGGTGCGAAAAGGAAAAATGAGAAGGTATAACACGAAGTCTAACAGTGATTTGTGGTTGGAAACCAAAATAAAGGATTTTGGCAACCGTATTTTGGAGCCGTCTTCTTTGTATAGTCTCGGCTTAAAAAACAGTATGGCGGGAAGATATCCCGTTAGTTTTGTAAAGGCGAGAAATACGTTGATAAACCATTTGTTTTTCATACTAAATGTTGTTTTCCAAATATTCGCAAATATCTTTCACGGTGTAACAGTATTTGTCATTTTTATCGTAATCGGTGATCGAAAATCTTTCCGAAAGACGGGTGAGAATGGAAAAATACTGAATACTGGTTGCCCCTAAGTCGTAAAAAATATGCGTGTTAACATCTATGGCGGAAGCATCCGTTCCGAGAACTTCGGCAATGATTGCCTTCACGTCTTGTGCCATAGGGGATTCCTCATTGCTGCCCGTTTTGGATTTCATATCTGCGAATGAAATGAGATTGACTTCTCCCTCTTTAATTTTTTTGGATAACTGTGCACGACTCACTTTGATTGCTGTGGGAGGGCACAGATCATCGGTGGTAAAATAAAATTTCTTAATGGCGGTTGTTTTCGGCAGGGTGTCGTTGACAGAGTAAACGTAGTTTCGTATGTTCGAAATTTTCTGCTCGGAGATGTATTCGTTCACTTGAACGACGATGCCCATTTCTTGACCGTTGTCACCGTCAAGCCCTAACACCGACATCGTCTTGGCATCGGGGATATCCAGCAGCTTTTCAATGCTGTCCGGGTTAATGTTTTCTCCGTTTTCGCCGATAACGACATCACCTAAGCGACCAAGTATAAAATAGTTGCCGTCACGGCACTCCATCTTATCGCCCGTAGAGAACCAATCGCCCAAAACTTGCTCTTCGCCGTTTATAAGTTTTCTGACACAAACGGAGCTGCCTTTCACTTGTAAAATGCCGTTTTGATCGATGGTATATTCTACTGAGTCAAAAGGTCTGCCGATGGAGTTTTGGTTGCGCCATTTCGGCTTTCTCCGAAGTTCGACGGATGTGATGCCGATTTCACTCATACCGTAGCCGTTGTAGGTGTTGTAGCCGATGCCGTTAAGCAACTTTAACGCGGAATCTTTCAGATAGCTGCCGCCGTTGATACAAAACATAATCGAACGACCGAAGAGTTTATCGGTCACTTCGCTCATCATAACTTTAGCGATCTCCGCGCCGATAGATGGAAATACGTTTTGAATGGCGGTGGTAAATTTCAAACCGCGCTGTAATTTGTTGTATTTCTTTTCGCCTTGTTCTTTTGCGGCAGAAAGCACACTTTTCTCAATGATGTGCCACAGCATAGGTACCGCAAAAATATGCGTTACGTTGTGCTTGCGACAGGTTTTGAGAATGGTGTCTGCCGAATAATCGTGCAAAAACACCAGTGTTCTTCCGAAAAACGTAAACCAAAAGTATACGGCAAACAGCCCGAACACGTGGTAAAAGGGGAGAAAGGCGAGCTGCTTTAAATAGCCCTTATAATGCTTCGCAATGCGCGGTTCCAGCTTGATAATACCCTCAAAGTTCAAGATCTGCTCAGCTATTTGATAGCCCGTATAAAAACAGATAACTTCGTTCATTGAAGTAGCGGAAGACGAAAAGGCGATTTCATCTTCGAATACTTCTTCGGGCACCGACAGATCGCTTCTAAGAGAGGATACAAGAATAGGCTCAACGTCAAGCGAGGTTTCTTTGGAACAAAGAGCGTATTGAACGTTAAGCGTTTTTAAAATACCGTTTGTCAGTGTGTCGGGGTAACGAAGGTTTACAAGGTATGGCTTGTTACCGCTTTTAAGAATTGCCCAAAAGGCAACGATCCACTCCGGCGAATTATCCAAAGCCACGGCGATATAACGGTGCGCGGCGCCGATCTGTTCATACAGTCCTGCAGCGGCCGTTTCTATTTTCTTCTCGATATCACCGTAAGTTTCTTTTAGAACTCTAAAGCCGTCGGTATATTCGCATAAAATATTGTTCTTGCAACGGAACATTATCTTATAGATATCGTGAAGCGTTTTTCCGCTTGATTTCAGTGCGTCGCGGTTGTAGCGGATGATTTCTTTAAGATTTTTATTCATATTCCCAATTAGGCGTTTACGATCATGGCAACGAACGCAACGAACAACGAGATACCCATCACGATGATACCGGCTAATCCTAACGATCTGCCGACACGGCTGAATGAAGAAGTGTCACCGCTGTTGCGGGCTTCGTTTGAGAAGATAAGACCAATGATCGATCCGGGCATACCAAGGAGGGAAAAATACATCACCATTCCAAATGCCATTTCGACGGTAGACTCATCAAATGCCACAAGTGAAAAAAGAGCCGCAAACATAGCCACGACAAAACCTTCGATGGATAAAGCCATACCCACGATTTTCTTGGCAAGATTGGGCTTGTTAACAGGAGCTGGTGAATAGGAAACGGGATTATAATAGGTCGGTTGAGCGGGAGCGGTGTGAGTGGGCTGAACGGGTGCAGCCGTTTCCGCAGGGGCGGCATATTCGGTGTGTGTCATTCCGCTACCGCATCGAGGACAAAAATTCATAGCGCTTTCACTGCTAAAATTACATTTTGGACAAGTATACATAAAAGTACCCCCCTCATATTGATAAAATAATTATATAATATATAAGTTTTCTTTTCAAGTGTATTTTGTTGAGGTTACCGCTAAAGGAATATGGTGTGCAACACTGCCAAACTTGTCGGAACGGGCGGTGATCCTTCGGTTATGAGTATGGAATCCGCTTAAACGGGAATAAATATCAGTGAAAAGCATTGCGGGTACGGATTTCTTATGATATACTGATGATAAAGAGTACGCGGGGAGGAATGGTTCATGGCACGCAATCGTGTGAAACTGACGATCTGTGGGGCAGAGTTTATGCTGTCTTCGGATGAGTCGGTGGAGTATATGGAAAAATTGGGTAAAGAAGTGGATCGTGAGATCCGTCAATTGATGGAAGAAAACCCCCGTATGTCTATGAATATGGCGGCGGTGCTTACCGCTATTAACAATGCCGACCGTTCGTGCAAATCGGAGGCGAACGCGGATCATTTGCGGTCACAAGTGACTGAATATTTGGAGGAAAACAAAGCGCTTCGTGCGGAAATGGAAGCGCTGCGGCAGTTGTATTCATGATGACGGAGTTGTTAGCACCTGCCGGTTCTTGGGAAGCAATGGAAGCCGCCGTCCGTGCCGGCGCGGATGCGGTGTATCTGGGGGTTGGCTCGTTTAATGCGCGCCGCCATGCGCAGAATTTTTCGTTACAAGACAATGCCGACGCCACCCCCTTACTAAAAGAGGCGGTGGCTTTTTGTCATGCCCGCGGTGTGAAAGTGTACGTGACGCTCAACACGCTGGTGCTTGACCGTGAAATGCCCGAAGCGTTGAGAATCGCAAAAGCTGCGTGCGAATGCGGTGCGGATGCGCTGATCTTGCAGGATCGCGGGCTTGCCCGCCGTATTCACGCGTGTGCGCCGACGATGCCGCTGCACGCTTCTACGCAGATGACCTGTCATACGCCTGCGGGTGTTGCACAACTGCGTGATTTGGGATTTTCTCGCGTGGTGCTTGCCCGTGAAATGAGCAAACAGGAGATTGCTGCGTGTGCCGGACTTGGCTGTGAATTGGAAGTGTTCGTGCACGGCGCGTTGTGTATGTCGGTGTCCGGTCAGTGTGAGTTGTCTGCTATGCTTGGCGGCAGGAGCGGCAACCGCGGGTTGTGTGCACAGCCGTGTCGCTTGCCGTTCGCGGCAGGACATCATCCCGATGCCGACGAAGCGGCGTTAAGTTTAAAAGATAATTCGTTGTATGAACATATTCCTGAGTTGACCGCGATGGGGATTGCTTCGCTCAAGATTGAAGGGCGTATGAAGCGTCCCGAATACGTCGCCGCCGCAACGGCGGTGTTGCGTGATTTGCTGGACGGCAACAAGCCTGATGAGCAAACGTTGGAGGATCTGCGAGCGGTGTTTTCGCGCACCGGTTTTACCGACGGGTATTTTACCGGTGTGCGTGATGCTGAGTTGTTCGGTCGGCGTCGTTTAGAAGATATTGCACCGCCGGCGGTGCTTAACCGTTTGGCGCGTTTGTATATCCGTGAACGGCAATCGGTGCCGATCACCTTGACTTTGACTGCGGATCCGTTGACGTTGACAGCGGCGGACCGTGACGGGCATACCGTGACGGTTACTGATCAGGATACGCCGAAGATGGAAAGCGTATTAGATGCCGATCGATTGGTCGCAGCATTGCAAAAGACGGGCGGCACACCATTCTTGGCGACAGCGGCTGCACAACCCGCTGCGGTGCCGTTATCTGCCGTGAATGCGTTGCGTCGTCGCGCACTTGAGGAATTGCTTGCCGTTCGTTCGCAAACGGCATCCATTCCGTTTGAAGAAGCATCCTTATCCGGTGCGGTGTTGCCGACGGGTTTGCTTCACGGGTTGGTGGCACGGGTCGAATCGCTCGAACAGGTTAAGGGAGAGGCGGATGCGTGGATCGTACCGCTCGGCAAACGCCCCCAAGTTCCGTTTTGGGGTGTTGAGATCCCGCGTGGCTTGTTTGGACGAGAAGAAACGGTGAAAAAACAGTTAGCGCGTGCTGCTGCAGACGGTGCCGCGTTTGCTCTGTGTAATACCATCGGTGCGATCCCGCTTGCCAAAGCGGCAGGGCTTGTGCCGATTGCGGGCGCGTTCCTACATATTTTGAACAGTGAATCGTTGTCTGCCGTCGCAGAGGACGGTGCCAAAGCGGCAATCTTGTCTTTTGAACTTACTTTCCCGCAGATGCGGTTTGCGGAAGAAAAAGGGTGCGTCGGCTTGTTTGCTTACGGCAGACAACCGCTGATGTTGTTGCGTGCGTGCCCCGTATCGGCGGCGGTTGGGTGTTTGTCTTGCGGTGGCAGCAGTACGCTGACCGATCGGCGCGGCACGGAATTCCCGGTGCGCTGTGCGGGGGAATGCAGTGAACTGCTTAATGCCGTACCGCTATACTTGGCGGATATGTTGCCTACTTTGCCAAAACACGAGTTTTTGTATTTGCATTTTACCGACGAAGTACCTGCCAGAGTGTCCCGCGTGTTGGATCAGTACCGAAACGGCGGGAAACCGCCTGCCGAGTTTACCAGAGGATTGTATAAACGCGGTGTGTTATAAACCGAAAACGCGCCTCCCATCAGGGAGGCCCGTTTTTAGTTGAGTTGTTCTTTGATGATGGCGGCGACGGTTTCTGCTTGCTCCTTAACAAGGTCGGGATCGTCGCCTTCCGCCATTACGCGGATGAGCGGTTCCGTGCCGGACGGGCGCACTACGATGCGGCCGATGCCTTCGAGCGCTTTTTTTGCGCTTGTCATCGCCTCTTTAATAGTGCTGTTGGTGTAGAAATGCAATTTTGCTTCGGCGGATACGTTGAGGTTGATATTCAGTTGCGGGTATTTTGTCATAATGGAAGCAAGCTCCGATAGCTTGGCACCGCTTCGTTTGAGGTAAGACAACAGTTGGATCGCCGTTAATTGTCCGTCACCCGTGGTGGCAAAATCACGGAAAATGACGTGTCCGGATTGCTCACCGCCGAAGGAAAAGTCGCCAAGCAACAATTCTTCCAGCACGTAGCGGTCGCCGACTTTGGTAGCGATGAATTGCAGGTCGTTTTCTTTGCAAAATTTGGCAAATCCCAAATTCGTCATAATGGTGCCAACGACGGTATTGCCCGCCAGTTTGCCGCGTTCTTTCATATCAACGGCGCAGATCGCCATAATCTGATCGCCGTCGACCTCGTTGCCGTTTTCATCGACGCACAGGCAACGGTCGGCATCACCGTCAAAGGCGATGCCGAGGTCTAATTTGTTTTGAGTGACGTATGACGATAACGTTTCCAAGTGCGTAGAGCCGCAGTCGCGGTTGATGTTGATACCGTCAGGTGCGTGGTGCAAAAAATGTGCCTCGGTGCGCAGTTCGCGGAATAAACGCTCAGCCGTGATGGATGCTGCACCGTTGGCGCAGTCGACGGCAATGCGCAACCCTTCCGGTGCGTAGAGTACGGTGCTTTTAAGGTGATCGACGTAATCTTTTGCCGCGTTTTCTGCCGTCATTACCCGACCGACGTCACCGCCGATCGGAGTGGGGAAGATGGTGTCGTCGTCCAAAACGATCTGCTCGATTTCTTCTTCCAATGCATCGGGAAGTTTATAGCCGTCACCCGAGAACAGCTTGATGCCGTTGTATTCGGCGGGGTTGTGCGATGCCGAGATCATAATGCCTGCATCCGCCTTGTATTTGCCGACCAAAAACGCAACGGCGGGGGTGGGAATCACACCGAGGCGGATCACGTCGGCACCCACGGCGCACAATCCTGCAGTCAGAGCGGCATCCAGCATATCTGACGAGGCACGCGTGTCTGAGCCGATAAGAAAGACAGGTCGTCGGCGTCCGTCTTTGGCGAGTACGAGCGCTGCGGCTCTGCCGATGCCGTATGCCAGTTCACAAGTCAGTTCGGTGTTGGCGATACCGCGAACACCGTCTGTTCCAAACAGTCGTCCCATGTTATTCACCTCGTTTCCGTACGATGTTCTGTGCGTTTTTGTAGATGTGCTCTGACGGAATGACACCACGTACGGAGGATAGGGGGTACACTTGCGAATGTTTACCGATCACCGCGCCGGGGTTTAGTACGCTGTTGCAGCCGATTTCCACATAATCGCCGAGCATAGCACCGCATTTTTTCAGTCCCGTTTCAGCGCGTTCATTGCCGTGGTGGATGACGACGAGTGATTTATCACTTTTGACGTTTGAGGTGATGGCGCCCGCGCCCATATGCGCACGATAGCCCAAAACGGAATCGCCGACGTAGTTGTAATGCGGTGCTTGTACGCCGTCAAATAAGATAACGTTTTTGAGTTCAGTGGAGTTGCCGATCACTGCGTATTTGCCGATGAGGACGTTGCCGCGAATAAACGCACCTGTGCGTATATCGGCGGCTTCGTCAATGATGCAGGGACCGATAATTGTTGCGTTTGGATGTACGTTGGCAGATCGTGCGATCCACACGTTTTCACCTTGTTGTTCGAACAGTTCCCGAGGCAGCG
>JAZQTM010000103.1:0-11360 GCA_045630765.1 Acutalibacteraceae bacterium
CGCCGTTTTGTATTGTCTTAATGCATTCTGAAATCAATTTCGTACGGAATCGGATAAGCTTCCAATACCTGCTCGTCCGTAATGCTCTCTTCGGGAATGTTACCTTCGATCGCCATTTTCTTGCGATACATCATTACCCAAATGTTGGAGATAGCATATTCGCCTTCGCGCACGTCTGCCACAACCAAGTCAACATTGATGTACTTCTCCGCCGCTTTGTAATCGTTCATCATTACCAAGCATTGACCGAGATACATCTTCACACGGCCGGTCTGTTTGATCTCCTCGTTGCAATCTTTGCAAAAATCCACAAATTTGCTGTATTCGCCTGCACGGATCGCGAGTTCGCCCATACAAATGACAAGCGGTGCGTAATCGGGTTTCAGCTGCGCCGCCTCGAACGCTAACTCAAAGGCCTTTTTGTTATCACCAAGCAGATTGGTGTGATACAATGCGAGCGCGATCAGGTTGTAGAACTCTCGGCTGACGGCAACCGATTTTTCAAAGGTTTTCAAGGCTTTGTCGTATTCGCCGTTACAATATTCAATGATACCCAGCGTGTACCAGTCGAAAGCCGTCTTCTCCGCTTTTGCCTCAATATACGGCACAAACCGTTTGTCTGCCGTAAACGCGGTTTCGATTGTGCCGACAGCCGCTTTACCATCCAACAAATCAAGATAATAGGTTTCCTTGTCCCCAACACTTTCTTGAGGGAACTCGCAGAAACTACACAGCGGCTTGCCGCTCAGGCGCTCGGCGAGGTAACCCCTACCGGAACCATACACAACAAGGTTCTCGCTCGATGCTTCTTCAAACCACTCCGCCATATAGTCAGGGTTTTCGTGGAACGCATCAATACGAGCCGCAACCTCGGCATACGTGCCCGACATATCGTCAATTTGTACACCGGTATAGATTTCTTGCCATGCCAATTTTTCGTGGGCGGCAAATTCAAAATGCTCAAACTGCGTTTTGGCAAGACCGGCTTGGATCTCCAAATAATCTCTGCCGTCGGTCAGCCAACGATTCCAGTGCATACCGCCGTTGCGGCTACCCCACAGGAAGGTTTTGCGACCGATTAATCTGTCACCGGAGGAATGTAACAAGCCGCAACCGTTTTTATCCAGACAAGCGATCCACTTGTTAGCTTCTTCCGGAATATCGTAGAAATAATCGATCGCCGTATCCGCGTGCAACGGATCGCTGACGTCCTTGCCATCGATGATCGGGAGAGCCTTTTTAGAGATGCGATAACCGCCCTCGCGGTACGAAGTGATATAGGTTTGCGGAGCCGGTACATAGATCCGCGTTCCTTCCTCTTGCGCAGCGGCGATATTCGACCACCAGTACATAAAGGTCGGCTCATCGTACGGATTTTCGACTTCAATGCGCACTACCAGTTTATCCTGTTCCAGCAAAGCATTGATGCTGTAAACCAGCCCGCGTTTCTCCTCGTACTCATACATTTTGAGGATCTCGTGACCGTTTTTACCGATCACCTTTTTGGTGAACAACGGCTCACAAGTGAGCATCGAATGCCCTTTGATTCCAAGATTCCACTCCGATCCGCCGGCAAACCACGCGTTACGCAACGCCAGGTTGGCAAAGCATAAACAATCGTTCTCGTACACGAGATCGCAGTTCTTTTTCTTGTCATACAGCGACCACAATCTACCGCCAAGTTCCGGCAGAAAAACCGCTTTCAAATAGTCGTTTTCCAAAACAGCAGCACGGTATTCCTTGTTGCTGAAATTACGCGAATAACTGTTTTGCATTTTATACGGCAAGATCGAGTTGATCATTCCCACGCCGATCTTGCTTTTTTGTTTTTCATCCACACTCTCATCGGGAATGAAAAACGGCGCATTTTGTTTGGGCTGAATATCCGGGATCAAGCTATCTGCGCCCAGATCAGCACTTTTCAGTTGAATAGTCTTAAACGTTAACATCGTATCACCTTACCCATTATTTTTACTTCTGTTTACATACTTTCCGGTGCGTCGATTTTTAAAAGCGTCAGTACGTTATGCAACGCAATACGCGTTGCTTCACACAGTGAAAGACGCGCTTGCTGCAAGTCTGCTTCCACACCGCGCACACGGCAAGCGTTGTAGAACTTGTGGAACAAGGTCGCGAGTTCCTGCGCGTACCGCGTCATACCGGCGGGATCCTGTTCCTTTGCGCAGGTCACTACCTGTGCCGCGTAACCTGCCAAGTGACGGATGAGTTCTCTCTCCTCCGGCTCGGACAGCAAGCACAGAACGTCCTGAGAGGGCGCTTGCAACGTCACACCATCTTCTGCGACCGTGCGGAAAATCGAACACAAGCGTGCGTGCGCATACTGCACGTAATACACGGGATTGGAAGACGATTGCTCGATAGCCAGTCCCAAATCAAAATCCATCTGCGTGGATGCTTCGCGCAGATTAAAGAAGAACCGCGCCGCATCCACCGGCACCTCATCCAACAGATCGGCAAGCTGAATCGCCTTGCCGGAACGCTTGGACATACGCACCACTTCGCCGTCACGCATTAAGCGGACAAGCTGCATCAATACGACCTGCAGATTGTCACCCGACAACCCGATCGCATCCATCGCGCCTTTCATACGCGCCACGTGACCGTGGTGATCGGCACCCCAGACGTCGATACAAGTGTCGAAGCCGCGCATAAACTTGTTGCGGTGATACGCAATATCCGCCGCAAAATACGTCGGATTACCGTTGGCGCGCACCAGCACCTCATCCTTGATGCCTTCTTCCACGCCGTCGCGGTTAACGTGCTTTTTGCCTTGATATTTCTCGCCGAACTCGCCCGCTTTGTACCACAATGCGCCGTCCTTTTCGTAGGTCAAGCCACGCTCGGTCAACAAATCGATTACCTCGCGCACCTCGCCGTCATTATGCAAGGTCGATTCGGTAAACCAACGATCGTATACGATCCGATATTTCGCCATATCGGCTTTCATTTTCTCAATGTTCAAAGGCAGCGCATAAGCGACCAGTGCCGCACGGCGCTCTTTTTCATCCGCATTAACGAACGCGTCACCGTGGATCTCGGCAAAATGCTTGGCGTGCTCACGGATATCGTCACCATGGTACGCATCCTCCGGCATCGGAACAGCCTCTTCACCGCGATACAACTGCAAATACCGCACTTCCAGCGATAAGCCGAACTTGTCGATCTGATTGCCCGCGTCGTTGATATAAAATTCGCGCCAGACCTCATAGCCGGCAGCATCCAACACCGCCGCCAGGCAGTCGCCCAACGCGCCGCCGCGCGCATTACCCATATGCATCGGACCGGTGGGGTTGGCGGACACGAATTCCACCATTACTTTTTTGCCCGCGCCATAGTCGCTGCGACCATAGTCCGCGCCCTGCTCGATCACCTGCGCCACGATATCCGCGTAATAGCGAGGCGACAAAAAGAAATTCATAAAACCGGGGCCGGCAACCTCTGCCCGCTCCAGATACGTATTATCTAACTTGAGATGCGACGCGATACAATCGGCAATTTGACGCGGCGCCTTGCGGAACGCGCGCGCAGATACCATGGCGGCATTCGCCGCAAAATCACCGTGTGTACGGTCGGCAGGGATCTCTACGACAAAATCCGGCAACTCGGCCTCGGGTAATTCTCCCGCGGTGATTGCCTCACACACGGCAGCTTGTACAGCCGCCCGCAACTGTTGTTGTGCTTGTTCCATAATGGTCAGCATGGTGACACTTCCTTGATTCGAAATTCAATTTCCTGCTCGGTGTATGCACCGCTCATTTCCAACATATATACCGCCCGCAGGAATGCGGTACCTTCTTCACTTGAAAACACCAACTGCCGCGCCTGCGCGTGCAAAGTCAACTGCCCGTACGGTGTTTCATAACGGCAACTGTGACGTCGCCCTTCTTCCAATACGATCTGTGACGAAATCTCGCCACGGCGCTCGATAACGGTTTGTCCACCACGTACCAACACGGTCACGGCGGCGCCGCCATCCTGTGGCGACTCGGTGTAACATAGCTGCGCACCATCGGGGAGCAGTTCCAACGTGCCGCACGCCGTCATCGTAGAGGTCTCCGTGTCGCCATCCATTCGTTGAACAGAGCGCAGAGAAATCGTAACATCCATTTACCCGATACCCTCCACGTTCACTTGACGAACATCTTCACGTACCTCACGGCCTAAAAACATCTCGGCAACGCGTGTGAAATTGTACGGTTGGTCGCTGACAAAGAATTGACATTTCCCCGCGTCGGTTGCTTCTGAAAGCATCTCACGCTGCTGCAAAAGTGACGCGCACGCCGCAGCGGTTGCAGCACCGGAGTTGATCAGCGTGACGCCCTCACCCAAAATACGGGACAGGATCGGTGCCAGTAACGGGAAATGGGTACAACCCAAAATCAGCGTATCGATCTTTTGTTCCATAAGCGGCTGCAAATACCGCTCGGCAACCGCCTTGGTTGCGGGGTTATTCTCATCTACCCAACCACTTTCGACCAAGGTCACCAACACGGGACACGCTTGCGCAAACACCTGTGCATCGGGTCTTGCCTTCTTGATAGCGTTTTCAAAAGAAGCCGAACGCACCGTTACCGCCGTACCGATGACACCGATACGACCGTTTTTTGTAGCGTTAAGCGCCGCCGCCACTGTTGGCTCAACAACACCCATTGCCGGCACCGGCAATGCACGGAGCACCTCACCGGCAACGGAACTGACCGTGCCGCAAGCGGCAATGATATACTTGACGTCCTGCTTGAGCAGCAACCCGCAGTCCTGCATGGCATAACGCTTGACTATCTCGGGACTGCGCGAGCCGTAGGGAACGCGTCCGGTATCCCCGAAATACACAATATCCTCGTGCGGCAGTCGCTCAAGCAACTCGCGCACCACCGTCAATCCGCCTAAACCCGAATCAAATACACCGATCGGTCGGTTATCCATTACGCATCCCCTCCTCTATGCCATATTTATATTACTTTACCACAATTTATGAGGAAATACAACCACCAAAACGCAAAAACAAAGCACGGTTTCTTCCAAAACCGTGCTTTTGTATGTAATGATTTGATTAACAGCCGCAACAGCGTGCCGTAATTGCCTGTAATTCGTCCCATTTTTCTTCAATATCACGAACAAGGCGGATCTGGGTACGTGCGCGCACCAAGTTGTGGTCCTCACTGCGCGTCTTGAAATACACATCCCCATCAAGGTAATCCTTCAAGAACCGCAAAGCAAGCTCCAACGTCATAATTTTAACACCGTGCGGTAACAAAGCGATCTCCGTTGCGGTCATGGATTCACCCATCGACTCCAAAAAGCCCTTGGTAAAGTGTTCATACAACTGAAGATCCAGCGAAACCTTAGACAGATCGCGCTCGTCCTCCAACGCTGTCGAAGCGCCGTATCGCACCGCGTCACCAAAATCATACAACGCCGTGCCCGGCATAACCGTATCCAGATCGATCACGCACATTGCTTTGTCGGTCTGATTGTCAAACAAAATGTTATTGATCTTCGTATCGTTGTGTGTTACGCGATACGGGATTTCACCGGATGCCAGCTTATCGGTCAACGTGCCGCACTCGGCTTCGCGATCCAATAAAAAGCGGATTTCTTCCTCTACCTGTGCGCGACGACCTACAGCATCGGCCTCTACCGATTGACAAAACGCTTCAAAGCGCAACGGTGTATGATGGAAGTTCGGAATGGTTTCAAACAGCTCTTGTGCCGGGAAATCCGACAGCCATCCTTGAAACTCACCGAAAGATCGTCCTGCCTCGTAAAACAGCTCAGGTTTAATGACCTGATCGTAAGCGACTGCATGGTCAATGTACTCATACACACGCCAAAAATGCTTGTTGTTGGCGGTGTAATAGTACGGTTTTCCATCGTCCCCTACAAGGAAAGACAACACCCGTCGATTGTAGGAACCGTATGCGGAAATCAATTTCTCCTTGATATGCTCGGTCACCTTGAGGATGTTATCCATCACTTCCTCCGGCTTTTTGAACACAAAGGTGTTGATTTTCTGAAATACGTATTCTTTTTGGCTGTCATTCTCTTGCACAGCCACTAGATAGGTACGATTGATATTACCCGAATGGATCTCCTCTGTATGCGCGATCACACCGGTAATGCCGAAATGATCCGCAATCGCTTGGAAGTCCATGCCATCCCTCTTTTCAAAAGTTCGGTGTCTATTCAGTATAACAGATTCAACAAAAAAGTCAACTATTTCGACTTTTTAGATATCATTTACTCTTTGTACCCCAACGTACCGTTGGCAGAAGCGGTAAGATAGGCGTTGATAAAACCGTCCAAATCGCCATCCATCACGGCATTGATGTTACCCATTTCATAGCCGGTGCGATGGTCCTTGGCAAGCGTGTACGGCATAAAGACATAGGAACGAATCTGACTGCCCCACGCAATCTGTGCTTGCACACCCTTGATATCCTCAATACGGTCCAAATGCTCCTGCTCTTTGATCTTCATCAATTTAGCTTTGAGCATATTCAACGCCGTATCACGGTTTTGGAACTGGCTTCGTTCCGTCTGGCACGCCACCACGATACCGGTCGGGATATGCGTAAGTCGCACTGCCGACGAGGTTTTATTGATGTGCTGACCGCCCGCGCCGCTGGAGCGGAACACGTCCATTTTAATATCCTCCGGACGGATCTCAATATCCACACTGTTATCCAACTCCGGAACAACCTCCAAAGCAGAGAAGGAGGTATGACGGCGACCGGCAGCATCAAAGGGAGATACGCGCACCAAGCGATGCACGCCTGCTTCGCCTTTCAGGTAACCGTAAACGTTTTCACCGTTGACCTGAATACAGGCGCTCTTAAGCCCCGCTTCGTCGCCATCCTGATAATCCAATATCTTATAGGTAAAGCCGCGCTTTTCCGCCCACCGCGTATACATACGGTACAGCATCTCCGCCCAGTCTTGTGCCTCCGTTCCACCCGAGCCCGCGTGGAAGGTCAAGATCGCGTTGTGAGAATCGTATTCACCCGTCAGCAACGTGCCAAGACGTTGTGATTCTTTTTCCGCCTCCACGTGATCCACACCGGCGGCGCATTCTTCCAAAAGCGACAGATCCTCTTCTTCATCGGCAAGCTCAATAAGCGTGAGCGTATCGTGATACTCCGTCACCAATCGCTCGTAACGTTCAATACCGTCTTTGAGGTTCGCAGCGCGCTGTGTCACGGACTGCGCTTTTTCCATATCATCCCAAAAACCGGGCTCGGCGGCTCGCATATCCAATTCCGCCAATTCTTTTTTCATCGCCGAAAGCCCAAGTGATTCGGACAGCTTTTCGATCTCCGGCAGATTCGCCTCCAACCGAAGACGTAATTCTTCAAATTGCAGCATTATAACAGTTCCTTTCTGCAAGTCAGTGTTTCTATTATATGTCACCGAAACGGGAAAGTAAAGATTTTTTTAAAAAAGGGTTGACGGGTGAAGATTTGGTTGCTATAATTATACAGCGTTTTTCCGCCTTGTGGAAAAACCATATCCTTGCTCCTTCCAAAGTGAGGGGGCCATAGACCAAGAGGAGGTGCAACTATGCCCACAGTAAAAGGTTCCTACGAAGCCGTCTTCATTTTCTCTTTAACGTTAGGAGAAGAAGGCGTCCCCGCCATGGTCGAGAGATTCAAGACCTTGATCGAGGAGAATTCGGAGATCGGCGAGATCGACGAATGGGGTAAGCGCCGTTTGGCGTACCCGATCGAAGACGAAACAGAGGGATATTACGTGCTGTACAATTTTGTCAGCGGTCCCGAGTTCCCGGCAGAACTGGAGCGCAAAGCTCAGATCACCGACGGTGTTCTGCGTTCCATGGTCGTCCGCAAGGATAAGTAAGGAGGGTTTACATGAATTCTGTATGCCTGTTAGGTCGTCTCACCGCGACCCCCGAACAAAAGACCACTACGAACGGCGTGTCCGTTACCAGCTTCACCGTTGCTGTTGACCGTACCTATCAACCGAAAGGTGCGGAGCGTCAGACCGATTTTATCAATTGTGTCGCATGGCGTAACACAGCGGAGTTTATCTGCCGCTACTTCCAAAAAGGTCAGCGTATTGCCCTGCAGGGTTCTCTGCAGAGCCGCTCTTACACCGATAAGAACGGCAACAATCGCACCGTGTTTGAAGTAGTCGTCGATAACGCATTCTTTGCCGAATCCAAGAGCGGTGCCGCTGCACCCCGTATGGATTCTCAGGTCCCCACCTATAACGAAGCAGCACCGGCGTTTTCAACCGCCGCAAACGGTGACTTTGAAGAAATCGTCACCGATGACGACCTGCCGTTCTGAGGACCACGAACAAGTCTGAATTAAAGGAGGAACAACCATGTCTGATAAAGTGGAAAAGACGGAAAAGTTTGACCGTCCCCGCGGAGGAATGCGCAAAGGTCGCCGCAAGGTGTGTGCGTTCTGCGCAGACCGTGTGGAGAGCATTGACTACAAGGATGTCGCTCGCTTGCGCCGTTACGTGTCCGAGCGTGCAAAGATCCTTCCCCGTCGTGTGACCGGCACCTGTGCCCGTCATCAGAGAGAGTTGACCGTCGCGATCAAGCGCGCCCGTCAGATCGCTCTTATGCCCTTCGTAAGCGATTAATTAACATTCAAAAAGAGCCGATGGCAAACGCCATCGGCTCTTTTTTATTTACCTAATTCCTTTGTCCGTTCAAAAGAGGCTTTCACCGCATCCGCAACCAGGTTGCGCAATGCCGTATCGTGTTCCAGTACGCGTACCCCTTCGATGGTACTGCCGCCGGGGCTGCAAACCGCCTCGCGAAGCTTTGCGGGATGGCGCTCGTCGACCACCGCCATACGTCCGGCACCGCACACCGTCTGTGCAGCATAACGCATTGCCGTTTCCTCCGATAACCCGCACTTAACACCGGCATCTGTCAGCGCTTCAACAAACAAATACACAAACGCGGGACCGCAACCGGAAATCGCGCACCCGGCATCGATCAACGTTTCGGGAATTTCGTCCAACTGTCCCGCTTTCGAAAGTAACTGTACAAACGCTGTCTTGTCCGCCTCGGATACAGCGTTGTTTGCCGTGTAGAGGATCATCCCCTCCCCGATCGCCACGGGAGTATTCGGCATAATGCGGATGATCGGTCGTTCACCCAACTCATCTGCCAACCGCTCGGTGGTAACACCCGCCAGCATACTGACGAGTACCGCCTGTTCGTTTAAGAGCGGCTTTAATTCCTCCGCTACCGCCGACAGCATCTGCGGTTTTACACCCAAAAAGACAAATCGACTGTTTTGAGCGACCGCCTCGTTGTCACCTGCGGCGCAACCGCAGGTCGATGCCAGCGCCGCCGCCTTATCCGCATCACGATCCGCCACAATGATCTGTGCAGGATCTACACTGTTGCAAGCAGCTGCCGCCAGTGCGCCGCCCATATTACCGGCACCGATAAATCCGGCTATATACTGTGCCATATTTCTCCACCTTATCTGATCTGTCCGTCACCACGGATCACGTATTTATAAGTCGTGAGTTCGCGCAGTCCCATCGGTCCTCGCGCGTGCAGTTTTTGCGTAGAGATGCCGATCTCGCATCCCAAACCAAACTCACCGCCATCGGTAAAGCGCGTCGACGCGTTAACGTATACCGCCGCGCTGTCCACCGCCGCCGTGAATATCGCTGCTGCCTCGGCATTTTCGGTAACAATTGCTTCACTGTGCCCCGTGGAATGCTCGGCGATATGTGCGATTGCCGCGTTTACGTCATCCACCACGCCGACAGCTAAAATATAATCCAAAAATTCGGTATCAAAATCGCGCTCACCTGCGGGGGTTCCGTCAATAATCGCCGCTGCACGGCTATCCACGCGCAACTCCACACGGTCGCTCAACCGCTCACGTAATTTCGGTAAAAATGCAGGTGCAATGTCCTTGTGCACCAAACACACCTCGGCAGCATTACACACCGACGGGCGGCTGGTTTTAGCGTTTTCAATAATAGCCAACGCTTTGTCAATATCCGCATCCTTATCCACGTACACGTGGCAAATACCCGTACCCGTTTCAATACACGGCACCAACGCATTTTCCACGCAAGCACGAATCAGTCCGGCGCCGCCGCGCGGAATCAGCAGATCCACAAAGCCCACTGCCGTCATCAGTTCGGTAGCGCTTGCGCGCGTGGTATCTTGCACCAGTTGAATCATCGCTTCGTCCAATCCCACACGGCGCAAACCGTCGTGCAGCGCCTCAACGATTGCCTGCGACGAGCGGAATGCCTCTTTGCCGCCACGCAGTACGCACACGTTTCCGCTCTTAAACGCCAGCACCGCCGCATCCGACGTTACGTTCGGGCGACTTTCATAGATCATCGCCGTAACGCCCATCGGCACGCTGACTTTCTCGATCAACAGACCGTTTTCGCGATCCACACGCTCGATTACACGACCAACGGGGTCCGGCAATGCTGCCACCTCGCGGATGCCGTCTGCCATTCCCGCAATGCGTTCGGCAGTCAATGCCAAGCGATCCACCATCACGGCAGACAGCGAAGCTCTTGCCATCTCAACATCCAATGCGTTTGCCGCCAAAATCGGCTCAGTATGTTCGATCAGCGCATCCGCCATCGCGTACAGCGCTTCGTTTTTCTTTTCTGTTGTCAACAGTGCTGCCTGTGAACAGGCTTGCTTAGCTGCCTTTAAAATTTCCTGTGTTGTCATACCGATTGCTTCCTTCCGCAAAAACGCGTACCGACCGCTTTACCGGCAACAATATCGTACAATTTCTCCGGCTGCTCACCGTTGGCAATGACCATATCGATACCGGCATCCGTCGTAATCTGCGCGGCATGCAGTTTGGTCGCCATACCGCCGGTCCCCAATTTGGAACCCGCGCCGCCGGCAAGTGCCAACACCGTATCGTCAAGCTCGTTGACCAACGGAATGAGTTTCGCTTGCGGATGCGTGTGCGGATCGGCATCGTACAAACCGTCGATATCCGACAACAGCACCAACAGATCGGCGCCCGCATTCACTGCCACGATGGCACCTAACGTATCGTTATCACCGATACCGATCTCTTCGGTCGACACCGTATCGTTTTCGTTGATAATGGGCAGCGCGCCGAGTTCTAATAAGCGGAATAACGTCTGATGGAAATTTCCGCGCCGCTTTTCATCATTCAGATCGTCACCCGTCAGCAAGATCTGCGCAACGGTGTGACGGTATTCTTCAAACAACTTGTCGTATGTATACATCAGCTCACACTGACCGCCCCCCGCAGCCGCCTGCTTGGTCGCCATATCTGCGGGACGTTCTTTCAATCCCAGCTTGCCGACTCCCATACCGATAGCGCCGGAGG
>JAZQTM010000104.1:0-76996 GCA_045630765.1 Acutalibacteraceae bacterium
AGTCCGACGTGACCTCTCCGGATGTTACGCCTCACGACGCTGAGAAGAATGTTCTCAACTTCGTGGGTGGCAACTGGAAAACGAGTGGTGATACGGTCGTTTGGACGACTCCCGAGTTGAAAGCCGGTTACTATCAGATCGGTTTTTCGTATCGTCAGAACACCGTTATCGGTGCATCCAGCTTCCGTACCTTGAAGATCGACGGCAAAATGCCGTTTGCTGAAGCAGATGATTTGTCGTTCCCGTACGACAATAGCTGGCAGCGTAAATTCTTTGCCGACAAGGACGATACACCGTACCTCATTTATTTGGATGAGGGCAAACACGAGATCAGCTTGACGGTTACCCAGGGCACGATGTCTGATATTACCACGTTGTTGCGTAACGTGGTGTCAGTGCTCGGTGACTTGTATATGGATATTATCATGATCACCGGTGAAACGGTTGACGTGTATCGTGACTACGAGTTGTTCAAGCAGATCCCCGATATGGAAGAGCGTATCGCCGATTCCATGGAAAAATTAGATGAATCGTTGGTTCTCTTGGAGGCAGCTTCCGGAAGCACCAGTGGTTCCCATGCCGGTGTCATCAAAGCGATGATTCAGGTGTTGGATCAAATGATGAAAAACAAATATACCGCTCATCGCTACAAGAGCAACTACTACAGCAGCTATTGCAGTCTTAGTGCTACCTTGAGTGAGATGCGCGATATGCCGCTCGATATTGATCAGATCTATTTGACGAAACCGGGCGACAGCTTACCGGAAAAGACAGGCTTCTTCAAGAGCATGGGCTTCTCGATCCATCGCTTGGCAGCCTCCTTCTATTTGGATTATAACAACATTTCCGGTTCCGCTGATGGTCAACAGTCCGTTGACATTTGGGTTAACTGGGGTCAAGACCAAGCACAGGTTTTGAACACTCTTAACCAAACCTTCACCGAAAAGACGGGCATTGCGGTCAACTTGAAGATCGTTAACGCCTCGATCGTCCAGGCTGTTTTGTCAGGTAAAGGTCCTAACGTCATCTTGCAGCACAGCCGAAGCGAACCTGTCAACCTCGCTATGCGTGGTGTGTTGAGAGAGTTAAGTTCTTTCCCGGATTACAAAGAGGTATTGGAACGGTTTATGCCGGGTGCAGAAGATCCTTACTATTATAAAGGTGAGTTGTACGCACTGCCGGATACGCAGAACTTCTATATTATGTTCATCCGTACCGATATTTTCGAACAATTCGGTTTGGAATATCCGACGACTTGGGAAGAGTTCGAAGAAGTCACCAAGATCTTGGCACGTAACAACTTGGACGCTTCTATCCCGTATGCGCAGATCACGACGACTACTGCGACCAACGCAGGTGTCGGCAGCTTGAGCTTGTTCCCGAGCCTTGTCATGCAGCGCGGATTGTCCTTGTATGCTGAGGATGGCAAGAGCACGACGTTATCCACTCCGGAGATCATTCAGACCTTCACCGATTGGACAGACTTCTACACGAAACTGAAAATACCGGTTACCGTTGACTTCTACAACCGTTTCCGTACCGGTACTTGCCCGATGGGCGTTGCCGTGTATTCCACGTACAACACCTTGAAAGCAACAGCACCGGAAATCGAAGGCTTGTGGACAATGGTTCCGATCCCCGGAACGGTGCAGGAAGATGGTTCGGTCAACCACGCATCTACCGGTGGTGGCACCTCTTGCTCGATCTTGAAATCGACGCCTGAAAAAGAAGAGGCGGCTTGGGAATACCTGAAGTGGTGGACGGATGTCGAAACCCAGACCACCTACTCAATGACGGTTGAATCCATCTTAGGCCCGACCGGTCGTATTTCCATTTCCAACAAAGAAGCAATGCTCAACGGCCTTTCCTGGGAAGACGACGCTGCTGAAAAATTAGAAGAAGCGTGGAGCCAGGTAAAAGAGGTTCCGGAGGTTCCCGGTAGTTACTATATTTCGCGTTCTATTGATCACTGCTTCTGGAATGTTATCAACGCCGGCAAGATTCCGAAGGATATGCTTAACAAATGGGGTCTTGAGGTTGATAGCGAAATTGAGCGTAAATGGAACCAGTATGAAAACAGGTAAGCAAACCTGAAAGTATTGTAGTAATTGTTAGGTATCCGACAAACGGCAGTTGCCGTTTGTCGGGCACTCGCAGATTTATGTAACAAGAGGAGGAAACAGGGTGAAAACAAAAGCAATACCCACCTCAAAATCGAAACTGTCCGGAGCAGGAGAAAACACAGCTTCCTGGTTGTTAGTGGCACCGTTTATGACGTTCTTTATTTTATGTACGCTCATTCCGGTTGCCTCCTCGATCGTGCTTAGCTTCTTCGATTACGATATGGTTTCAACCCCGATTTTCACGGGCATTCAAAACTATATGCGTATGTTCACCGACGACAGTGTGTTTTTCACGGTTTTGGGCAACACCTTAAAATTTGCAGTCGTAACCGGCCCGTTAAGCTTTTTACTTTCGTTTTTGCTTGCCTGGTTGATTAACGAATTTCCGCACGCCGTCCGTAGCATCTTGTCCTTTTTGTTCTATGCGCCCGCCTTGGTTGGTAACGCATATTACATTTGGCAGGTTGCCTTCTCGGGCGATAGTTTCGGTTATGTGAACAACTTATTGATCAGCTTAGGTTTCATCACCGAGCCGATTCAATGGTTGAAGAGCGTCGCCTACAACGCTACGATTATTATGATCGTACAGTTGTGGATGAGTATGGGTGTTTCGTTCTTGGCAAACATTTCCGGTTTGCAGAACGTCAACACCGAATTGTATGAAGCGGGCGCCATCGATGGTGTTCGTTCGCGTTGGCATGAGTTGTGGTATATCACACTCCCGTCCATGAAGAGCATTTTGTTGTTCAGTGCGGTTATGCAGATCCAGTCCGTCTTCTCCATCAGTGTTGTTGTAACGACCTTGGCGGGTTACCCCAGTGTTAACAACTCCGTTGATACGTTGGTCCCGTTAATTCAGGACGTCGGTACGGCACGATATGAAATGGGTTATGCGGCAGCGCTGTCCGTGTTCTTGTTCCTCATGATGGCCGTATTCAGAACCTTGGTAGGTAAGGCCTTGGATTTGATGGGTAAACAAGACTAACAGAACGTTAAAGTAAACGAATCTATGATATTATTTAGGCGGTGAGTGTGATTTGACTAATAACACGGTAAAGGCAATCCGTATGCTGCGCCCCAAGAAACGCTCGGAATACCGACGGTATACGCGCTCGAAGGCAGGTACGGTACTGTATTTTTCCCTTTTGTTCTTAGCGGGTATGTTCACGGTTTTACCGATGATATACTGTATATGCACCTCTTTTAAGCCGTTGGACGAGTTGTTGATTTTCCCGCCCCGCTTTTTGGTGCATCGTCCGACGCTGGAGAACTATATAGCCCTTCCTTCGCTGTTGAACACCCTGCGTGTTCCGATGGAACGCTATTTCTTCAACAGCTTGTTTGTTTCCGTAACCGGTGTGTTCCTGCACGTTATGGCGGCATCTGCTGCGGCCTTTGTTTTCTCGAAATCGCAGATCAAAGGCAGAAAGGTTCTCTTCTTGATCGTGCAGTTCGCCCTTTTGTACAACAGCTACACGTTGTCGGTTCCCCAATACTTGATCTTCAGTAAGATCGGTATTGTCGATACCTATTTGGTGTATCTGTTCCCGGCGATCCCCTCCGCGATGGGTTGTTTCTTGATGAAACAGTTTATCGATGTCAGTGTGCCGAACGCTTTGATGGAAGCGGCGCGTATTGACGGTGCGGGTATGGGACGTATTTACTGGCAGATCATTATGCCGATCGCAAAGCCCTCGTGGATGACCTTGATGTTGTTCTCATTCCAAAACCTGTGGTCAACCGTGCCGAGCGGAACCATCTTCAGCGAGGAATTGAAACTTATTCCTCAGGTTATGACCAACATAACCAACGGTGGTATTGCTCGATCGGGCAGTGCAATGGCTGCGACGGTTTTGATGATGTTACCTCCGATTACTGTGTATTTCATTGCTCAAAGTAACGTTATCGAAACAATGAGTAGTTCCGGTATTAAGTAAGAAGCAGAGTGACAAGCGAAAGTTAGGTGGATTGTCTTGAAAAAAATAATTTCAGCTCTTTGCGTTGCCATACTGCTGTTTGCCAGCTCGGGCATTGCGGCTTCGGCGGACTCCTTCACTCGTAAAGACGAGCCGAACGGTTCTTCAACGCAGGCACTTTCCCGCGAATTGTACGCAGCAACGCGCACCATTTCAGCAGCGGATTTAGGCCTTGAAGATACCCTTGAAGAGATGACCGATCTGTTTTGCGCGGCAAACGGCGAAGTCTACATTCTGTTGAGCAAATCATCCAAGATTGTTGTCTTGAACCCTGATTACACCTTGAAAGAAGTCTTGACGGCACACGATGCAGACGAGATGGAAATCGATTTCTCGGGCGCACAGGGTGTTTATGTAGATGCCAATGGCGACTTGTACATTTCGGATACATTAAATGCGAGAATTCTGGTTACCGATTCTACCGGTTTGTTCAAAGAATCGTGGGATCTGCCGGATTCACCGTTGATTCCGGACGATTTCCAATATCAGCCCACACGTTTCCTCAAGGATAAAGACGGCTATGCATACGTTATCAGCTTGGGTTGCTATTACGGTGCGTTGGCCTATTCTCCCGAAGGCGAATTCATGGGCTTTTTCGGCGCGAACCGCGTAACCGCGACCGCGTTGAACACGATTTCTTACTTGTATGATATGATTACAAGTAACGATACCAAGAAAGAGGCATCTGCCAAGGTTCTCCCGTATTCGTTTTTGGATATGGCATTGGATTCCGACGGCTACTTGACGGTTTGTTCCGGTAAAACTGCTGTATGGTCCAATGGTAACGGTCAGATCCGTAAGATCAGCTCCGGTGGTTCCAACATTTTGCTGAAACGTCAGAGTGACGGTTCGACCACAGCGGCAGACTCGATCAACTTCTTGGAAGGTTACGTAGCCAGCAAAGCGGGTAAAAACCGCGTGCAGGACTTGGCTGCGCTGGATGTGAGCGCAGACGACTATATCTTTGCGTTAGATAAAATTTACGGTTTGGTCTATATCTACGATAACACCTGTAACCGTATCAGCACGTTCGGCGGCGGTATCGGTGCGGGAACCGAGCTTGGTGAGTTTGTCTCGCCCTCTGCAATGGCACTGCATGGTACGTCGTTACTGGTTGCTGATGCAAAGACTGAGCAGGTCACGGTATTTGAGCAGACCGAGTTTGGTTCTCTTTACTTCAAAGCACAGACCTTGACCTTGAAAGGTGACTACATCGAATCCCAACCGTTATGGGAACAGGTCATTGAGCAGGATGCCAGCTGTCAGTTAGCGTATCGCGGTTTGGCAAACGCGGCGTATAGCTCCAAAGATTATCGCGCAGCGTTGGAATATGCTGAAAAGGGCTTGGATTACCCGACGTACGATTTGGCATGGCAGATTTTGATCAAGGAGTTTGTCGCTCGCTATTTCATTTGGTTCTTTGTGGGTGCGATTCTTCTGCTTGTTGGTCTTGGCGTCCTCCTTGTGCGTTTGAATAAACGTGAGCAACCGTTAATTCAAAATGAAAAAGTAAAGGCACTCTTTGGTGTATCCACACATCCGTTCCGTGCCTTTGAAGACATTAAATATAAGAAGCGCGGTTCTCTGCTGATCGCTGCGATCATCGTTGTTCTGTTCTTCTTTGCCAAAGCTTTGGAGGCAACTTCGACCGGTTTCTTGTTCTGCCGTAACAGCTCGCAGACCTATAACATCGTCTTTACCCTGGCACAGACGGTTGGTTTGGTTGTTTTGTGGAGCGTCGTTAACTGGTTGATGTGCACCTTGTTCTCCGGCAAAGGCTCTCTCAAGGAGATTGTGGTCGTAACAGCGTATTCACTGTTACCGCTTGTCATCTACACGTTTATCTTTGTAGCATTTTCCCACATTCTCCCGCTTTCAGGCGGAGCGCTTATGGGCGGCATCCAAACGGTATTGTTGATCTATACGTTCTACCTGTTGTCCGTCGGTATGATGGCAGTTCATGAATACACCTTCCCGAAATTCCTGCTTACCAGCTTGGTGACTTTGGTTTGTATGGTTTTGGCGATTTGCATCGGCTTTATCGTGGTCATCCTGCTTCAGCAGTTCTGGAATTTCTTGTACTCCATCTTCATGGAGATAGTGTTTAGATAATGGTATCTGAGTGTGGTAATTGATTTTCCTGTATGAAGGATGTGCAGTATGAAAAAGTGTGTATTATTTGCGATGTGCTGTATCCTGCTTCTTTCGATGGTAGGATGTAGCTCATCCAAAGCAGAAACCTATCCCGTTTATGATGAGAATGCGACGGTTTCTAACGTTGCAAGCGGCGTGGTAGCATCCAATGCCAACTACGAACTCATCTGGGATGAAACCGCATATTGCGTGATGCTTCGTGATATACAGACCGGTTATATCTGGTCGAACATTCCGTACGAGTATCTGCAAGAAGGCGGTTTGAATTCAAACGTAAACTCAACCATCAGTATCACGACCGTTAAACAGTCGAACTTGACTTGGGATACCTATCGTGGTTACACCGATGCCGTCGAAGGCGGCAAGGTGTCTTGCGAGCAGGTTGAGAACGGCGTTCGTGTTACCTACTATTTCGAAAGCGCGCAAATTTCCGTTCCGGTTATTTACACGCTGGGCGCTACCTCACTGGATGTGACGGTTGATGCACAGAACATCAGCGAAGGGGAGGAGCATAAGATCCTTTCCGTTTCGGTTGCACCGTTCCTGTGCTCCGCGCTTAATGAAAACGAAGGTTCTTACGTTATGGTTCCTTCCGGTTCCGGCTCTCTGATCTATGCTGCTGAAACCGTAAAGGGTACGCGTAAATACAGTGGGCAAGTATACGGCCGTGATCTTTCGCAGGCGTTTGTTGAGCTCGTTGTTGAAGAAGAAGCGCTTCGTTTGCCGGTGTTCGGTGTCAAGAACGGCGACAACGCTATGTTGTGCGTGATGAAGGACGGCGCAGAATCGGCAACCGTTGAAGTGGAAGCGGGTAACAAACGTACCGGTTACACAACGGTATACCCGACCTACTATATTCGTGGCTATGACCAATTGGCAACGAATTCCAGCAACAAGTCCATCCTTGGTGGCGGTGACTACTATTCTGTTACCTCCATCGTGCGCACGACCGTTAATCCGACGTTGTCCTATTTCCCGTTAAAGGGTGAGGACGCCGACTATAACGGTATGGCAAAATGCTATCGTAAGTATTTGGAAAGCACGGGCGAACTGGTAAAAACATCTTCCGACGCCAATTACGGCTTGACCATTCTTGGCGGCGCACAGGTTACGGGTTCCGTTTTGGGCTTCCCGTGCAGTGACACGGTCGCCGCGACAACGTTCGAGGAAGCACAAACCATCATAAGCTCCTTGTCGGAGGGCTCTGCCAGCCAACCGGCTGTTCGTTTGGTTGGTTTTGGCGACTGTGGCGTCAATCCCGGTAGTTTAGCCGGCGGTTTCTCGCTCAATTCCGCGTTTGGTACAGACGCCCAACGTGCTGCTCTGGAAAAATATTGCGCGGACAACGGCATCTCCTTGTTCTCCGACTTTGATTTGCTCCGTTTCAGCAAATCCGGAAATGGTTTCTCCACGTCATCAGACGTTGCGAAGAGTTCCAGCTTGCGCAAAGCGATTTGCTATCCGTTGGGTACACCGCAACGTGAGAAGAAATTGAAATACGCCTACAATTTGTTGAGCCGTAGCCAACTGATTCCGGCGTCTCAAAAATTACTCAAGGCGGCTGACAAGTCAAATCTTTCCGGCGTTAGCTTTATGTCCCTCGGACATATCGCGTATTCCGATTATGATGATGCTCTCTACGCTTTAAGAGGCAACACCCAAACCGATGTATCTTCCATCATCAGTGCCTTTATCAAAGGCGGTCATGCTGTGGCGGGTGGCCCGAATGCGTATTCCGCAGTTTCGTCTTCCATGGTCTTTGATGTTCCGACCGATAACGGCGGCAACTTCAATTTTGATGCTGAGATTCCGTTCTATGAGCTGGTGTTCAGCGGAACCAAACCGATCTTCGGTGAATCCATCAATATGGCTGACGATATGAACCGCGCTACTCTGAAAACGTTGGCATACGGTGCGAACTTGAGCTTCTCCGTTCTGTACGAATACGATACGGACTTCACGGAAACCGATATGCTTTACGTGGGAATGGGTGCCAACAAATTGTATGCTTGCGGTTTTTCGGCAAACGAAAAGTTGATCAACAGCACCATGGAAAAATACGGTGCCCTGTACGAGAAGACCGGCAAAGCAAGCATGGTTCGTTACACTGCACTGTCGGATTCGGTTACCGAAACCGTATTTGATAATGGCGTAACGCTGTATATCAACCATAGTGACGCACCTGCTGAATCGCCTGTCGGCGAACTGGCAGCCTACGAAGTGCGGTATTAATGGGGAGGAGGGAACATACTATGAAACCTTTTTGGAAATCTCAAAGTGGCTTGGTTGCTCGTCGTGAACGTATGGGTTATACCTTCGTTGCTCACTGGGCAATAGGCTTGATCTTGTTCTTTATTGTTCCGCTCGTCTCTTCGTTCATTTATGCATTTTCCGATGCACGAATCACTGAGAACGGTATGGAAACAGCCTTCGTCGGTTTCACGCATTTCGACTACATTATTAACTCGGACGCGAAATACATTGACAACTTGACGGCTTCGTTGGGCTTGATCGGTTACACACTTCCGCTGGTTTTGTCATTGAGCTTGATCTTGGCGGTTGTACTTAATCAGCAGTTTGCAGGTCGTACCGTTTTCCGTGCGATCTTTGCGTTGCCGATCATTATCGCTACTTCGCCGATTATCGACCTTTTGTCCGGTAGTTTGGTCAACGCTCCCATCTTTAACCTGACCAGTAATACCAGTGGTCAAGACCAATATGGTGGCGTTATCGATTTCGCGAGTATTTTACAAAGTTTGGAATTGCCCGATCAGATCAATACTATGCTTGGCAACTTGTTGAGTAACGTCTTTAGTATTATCTGGAGTTGCGGCGTGCAAACGATCCTGTTCTTGGCAGGCTTGCAGAGCATTCCCGCACAGCTGTACGAAGTGTCCAAGATCGAGGGCGCGAACAAGTGGGAAGAGTTCTGGATGGTAACCGTCCCGAGCTTGCGCCACGTTATCACGCTGGTTTTGATCTACACGATGATCCAGCTGTTTACCGCAACGGACAACCCGGTTATGACGCAGGCGTTTGAATTGTTGCAGCAAAAACAGATCTACGATCAGAGCTCTGCTATGTTGTGGCTGTATTTCGGCATTGTTTTGGCGGTTATGGGTGTGGTTCTCGGTTTGTACAATCGTTTCTGCATCCGCAAATGGGAATAAACCACATTACGTATTATCACAAAAAGCCGATGTGCCTTTTAGGCGCATCGGCTTTTTTCTGTAAACAACCTTTTAAAAAATCGGTATTGCATTATGAAGGTTTTGATGTTACAATAAGATAGTACTTATTTCTCCGTGAATACTTAAAAATTATGATAGAACAGAGAGGGATACGTAATGACAAAGATCAGCAAGCTCTTAGCATTGTGTTTCGTATTGATGGCATTGATTCTGTGTATGGCACTCGCCGGTTGTAAAAAGACTCCTGTGTCTGACACGAATGACGATGCACAGGTAACAACCACGGTACAAGCAGGTGGTTCGACAACCGAAATTCAAGTCGGCGAAGAGGGCTTTATGCCGGATGATGACGACGTTGTGGTTGGAATCGAAGGCACCAAATCCTCAAGCTCCGTTGCCACTTCCAAATCTTCCGGCACGATGACATCCACCACAAAATCTTCTGCCGCAGGGGGGACGACGAAGTCTTCTTCAAAGGCTACCACCACCACGAAGGGTCAACAAAGCGGAAATGTTTCGCAAAGCCAATCGACTGCAGAAGCTACCACAACAACGACCAAAGGCGCCACAATTACTACAACAACCAAAGGTGCTACAAAGTCCACTAATAAAAATGAAACGCCGATTTATTAAGTAACGCTATACAAAAAGCCACCGTCCGTTATGTTGAGGACGGTGGCTTTTTTTGGCTCTTTTTAGCGGGGGAACGTTTAGGCTTTGAGGGGACAGATTCGGCAGACGCAGCAAGTGAAGAGGCAAACAAGCCTAGTGAAACGTCACCGTTTTGCTGCAATTCGCGCTCAAAAGAGGGGGCGTGCCCGTATTGCTTGGTGTAAACACGAGAAAAGTATTCCAACGAGGAGAAACCGCACATTTCCGAAATCTTGGAAATGGGATGCTCACTTTTCAGCAAAAGAGCAAGTGCGTTGGAGCAACGATAACGGTTGATGTACTCAACGATGGAAATTCCGGTTTCCTTTTTAAAGAATTTCGACAAATACCAACGGGAAATACCCACCTGATTACCAATCGTTTCAAGCGTGAGCGGTTGTGAGTAATGCTCGTGAATATACGACGTAATGGATTGCAAAAGGGGAGGAGTACCGTCTTCTTCCGAGGAGGTTTTCGTATGCTTTCGCAGCAACTGCAACAGAATCAATTGTATTAAATTTTGAATATACAAGTTGTTCCACGCCAGCGCCTGTTTCTTTTCTCGTATCACCGAACGGAAGAGTTCGATGATCTTCGCATCTTTTATCAACCCCTCAAACGTGTAGGTCCACACCTTATTCCCCGCAGGTAACAAGGCTTCGTTGAAGGTTAACATCCAAGCCACCAACGGCTCATTGGTAACGCCTTGCATGAAGCGGTGCGTTTGGAGAGGATTAACAACAACCAATTCACCGGCAACAGCGGTAAAAAATGATCCTTCCACAAAACACCCCAGCGTTCCTTGTTCTACCAAAATCAATTCCAGGTGATCGTGTCGATTGAAAGCGGAAGCATTTTCATTTTCAAAATTTTCGCAGCGAAGCGAAAATAACTCACCCTTTTTCAGGTGAGTCCCCAATGGAATATTATGCGTGTCGTTGGTAGAAGTGTTCATAAGCAACTCCTAAAATTAGCCAATATAATACAGGGGCGTAACAACATTAACACTTGCGTGCCGAAAGATAAAATGTTATAGTAAAACTGTATATAATTCACAGTATTCTGCGACTTTCTGCCGTAAAGTATAGCATAATATCGACAAGATAGTCAAGAGGGTTTTTGTGAATAATACCGCACTACGTATTGTGGCAGATTTGATATTAAGGAGAATGGCAAATGGGAAAAGAAAAAGTATTCAATGAGTTCATTCTGCACCGTAGCGAGCACAACCCGTTGCTATCACCGTCAGATTTTCCGGGCGGTTTTGCCGACTCGGTTATGAACTGCGGTCAGGTTATCCACGATGGCAAGATTACCTTGTTGGTAGCGGTTGTTTATCGCGGCAGATACAATGGCGCGGAAGCCGGTATTCATGTGGCGACCAGTGAGGATGGTATTCATTTTGAAATCAATCCTGAACCGCTCTGCAAACCTGTAGATTGGGCTCCCGGCTGGAAGGAAATGGACCGTTGGGTTATCGATCCGCGCGTAACAAAGATCGACGATACCTATTATATTGTTCGTCCCGGCCAGTGTCCCGCCGGTCCGGTTGCCTTGTTGGAGAAAACCAAGGATTTCAAATCGGTAGAATATATTGATTGCATTTCGTTACCTTCCAACCGTGTTCCTTGCTTGTTCCCCGAGAAGGTGAACGGCAGATATGCTCGGCTTGACAGACCGAATGCGGGCGGTATTTGGATTTCCTATTCACCCGATTTGGTTCATTGGGGCAGTTTCAAACCGCTGTTGATGCCGTGGGGTGCCTTTTTTGGATTGAAGGTTGGCCCGACACCTCCGATCAAGACCAAAGACGGTTGGTTGGAAATTTTTCACGGCGTGTGGCGCAACTGCGCGAACGAGCGCTATTCATTGAGCGCGATGTTGCTTGACCTGGATGATCCCTCCAAGATCATCGGCAACATGGAGAGCTGGATTTTGACCCCGCAAGCAGATTGCGAGCGTCTTGGAAACGTGAACAATGTTGTGTTTGCGTGCGGTGCTTTGGCGGATGAAGAGAAAGATGAAATCCGTGTATACTACGGCGCCGCGGACGAGCACGTTTGCTTGGCAACCGGTTCGCTTAGCGAACTCATTGATGCTTGTAAAAAAGGAATCTAATAATCATTTTCTTAAAGCAAAAGGAGAAAGTCAAATGGCAAAAGAAAAGGTATTAAACGAGTTCATCTTACATCGTAGTGAGCATAACCCGCTGATTTCACCCACGGATTTTCCGGGTGGTATTGCTGACTCGGTTATGAACTGCGGTCAGGTTATCCATGACGGCAAGGTCACGTTATTGGTAGCGGTTATTTACCGTGGTCGATTAAACGGTGCGGAAGCCGGTATCCACGTAGCAACCAGTGAAGACGGTATTCATTTTGAGATCAATCCGGAACCGCTGTGCAAACCCGTAGACTGGGCTCCCGGCTGGAAGGAAATGGATCGCTGGGTTATCGATCCGCGCGTAACGAAGATCGATGACACCTATTACATTATGCGTCCCGGTCAATGCCGTCCGACCCTCGCTCCTGTTGCGTTGCTTGAAAAAACGAAAGATTTCAAATCTGTCGAATATATGGGTTGCGTTGCTTTGCCGGAAAACCGCGTGCCGTGTTTGTTCCCTGAAAAGGTCAACGGTCGCTATGTGCGTCTTGACAGACCGTACGCAACCAAGAACACTCCTCAAGGCGGCATTTGGATTTCCTATTCGCCCGACCTCATTCACTGGGGCGATCACAAGCCGTTGTTGATGCCGTGGGGTGCATACTTTGGTTTGAAAGTTGGTCCGACGCCTCCGATCAAGACGAAGCATGGTTGGCTTGAAATTTTCCACGGCGTATGGCGTAACTGTGCCAACGATCGCTATTCGCTCAGCGCGATGCTGCTGGATTTAGAGGACCCCTCCAAGATCATCGGCAAGATGGAAAGCTGGATCCTGACCCCGCAGGCGGATTATGAGCGACTCGGCAACGTGAACAACGTCGTATTTGCTTGTGGCGCGTTGGCGGATGAAGAGAAAGACGAAATCCGTGTTTATTATGGCGCGGCTGACGAGCACGTTTGCTTGGCAACCGGTTCGCTCAGCGAACTCATCGACGCCTGTAAGAAAGGGCTGTAATCCCATTTAATCTGTCTCTAAATTGCGGAGAAAACCGAAATTTAAAATAAAGGAGAATATCAAATGGCAAAAGAGAAAGTATTAAACGAGTTCATCTTACATCGTAGCGAGCATAACCCGTTGATCTCGCCGACGGATTTCCCGGGCGGTATCGCTGACTCGGTTATGAACTGCGGTCAGGTTATGCACGAGGGAAAGGTCGTATTATTGGTAGCTGTTGTCTATCGTGGCAGATACAATGGCGCTGAAGCCGGCATCCACGTGGCAACCAGTGAGGATGGTATTCATTTTGATATCAATCCCGAACCGCTGTGCAAACCCGTAGACTGGGCTCCCGGCTGGAAGGAAATGGACCGTTGGGTTATCGATCCGCGTCTGACCAAGATCGACGATACCTACTACATTATGCGTCCCGGTCAGTGCCCCGGCGGTCCGGTAGCGCTGCTTGAAAAAACCAAGGATTTCAAAACCCTTGAGTACATGAGCTGTGTATCGTTGCCCGCCAACCGTGTGCCGTGTCTGTTCCCCGAAAAGATCAACGGTATGTACGTGCGGTTCGATAGACCGTATGCCGTCAAAAACACCCCGCAGGGTGGTATTTGGTTATCGTATTCTCCTGACCTCATTCACTGGGGTAATCACAAACCGGTGTTGATGCCGTGGGGAGCATACTTTGGCTTGAAGGTTGGTCCGACGCCTCCGATCAAGACGAAGCATGGATGGCTTGAAATTTTCCACGGCGTATGGCGCAACTGTGCGAACGATCGCTATTCGCTCAGCGCTATGCTGTTGGATTTGGAGGATCCCTCCAAGATTATCGGTAAGATGGAGAGCTGGATTTTGACTCCGCAGGCGGATTACGAGCGTCTTGGCAACGTGAACAACGTTGTGTTTGCTTGCGGCGCAATAGCAGACGAAGAGAAAGACGAGATCCGTGTGTACTACGGTGCTGCTGACGAGCACGTTTGCTTGGCAACCGGTTCTCTCAGCGAGCTGATTGATGCTTGTAAGAAAGGTCTGTAATAGCGCTATTCTTAATTAAAGTGCCTGCTATATCAGGTCAAAAGAAAGGTGATAGAATATGAAATTAGCCTTATTGGTAGCAAACCGTGGCTTCTTCCCGAGCTCGGTTATTGAATCCGCATACAGCGAAATGCTGGCAGCGTTTAAAAAAGTCGGTGTAGAAGCACTCTGCATCGATGACGGCGTTACGAAATATAACGCTGTCGAAACTACGCAGGAAGGTATGGCGTATGCCAAATTCTTGGAAGCCCACCGCGGCGAATACGACGGTTTGGTTATTTGCCTGCCGAACTTCGGTGATGAAAACGGCATCAAGGCCGCTATCGCCGACGTCAACGTGCCGATTCTGATTCAAGCCTATCCGGATGAGATCGGCAAGATGGACTTTGCTCATCGCCGTGACGCATTCTGCGGTAAGCTGGCACTGGGCAGCGTACTGGCACAGATGGGTAAGAAATACACGGCATATGCACCTTTCGTCGTGCATCCCGCCAGCGAGGAGTTCCACAAGCAGTTGTCGACCTTTGCGGCAACTTGCCGTGTGGTTGCCGGTATGAAGAAAATGCGCGTCGGTTGCATCGGTGCAAGAACGACCGCGTTCAAGAGTGTCCGCTTTGACGAGTTTGCTCTCGAAAACGTGGGTATCGATGTCGAAACCTACGATCTTTCCACCTTCGTTCAGGCTATGCAGAAACTGGACGATAACGACAGCGCTGTGCTGGAGTGGAAGAAAAAGTTAGCGGATGTCGTTTGCTTTGCCAACGCTCCGGAAGGCCGCGAGTTGTCAGTCGCGAAACTCGGCGTAGTGGTTTCCCGCTTGATCGAAGAGAATCAGTTGGATGCGATCGCAATCCGTTGCTGGAGCGAATTGCAAACCACGTTCGGCATTTCGCCCTGCTCCATTATGGGTATCCTCAACCAGAACGGTATTGCTGCTGTTTGCGAGACTGACGTTGCCAACGCCATCGCGATGAAAGGCTTGTCCTTGGCGGCAGGCAAAGGCGCAGGCTGCTTGGATCTGAACAACAACTACGGCGACGAGTTGGATAAATGCATCCTGTTCCACTGCGGTCCGCTTCCGATGGATTTGATGCAGGGTCCCGGCGAGGCGCAAAGTCACAAAATGTTGGATAAATCCTTTGGTCCGGATTGCAGCTGGGGTCTCAACGTCGGCAAAATGAAGACCGGCGCGGTTACCTATTCCGGTATGCGTACCGAGAACGGCAAACTGCAGTTCTTCGTTGACGAAGGCTGCATCACCGATGATCCGGTAGAAAAGGAATTCTTCGGTGTTCCGGGCGTTCTGCAAACTGAAAACCTGCAGAACAAGCTGTACACCATCGGTATGGCTGGATTCCATCATCACGCAGCGATCGTTTCCGGTAATGTCGCGGATGCGGTAACGGAAGCTTTCACCAAGTACTTGGGCTATCAGCTGATCGATTGCTAAAAAACAGAAATAACCTGTGGTGTGTCGCACCTTTAAGGTGCGAGAATTACGGGAAAGAGGGAAGAGAGAAGCTTGCTTCTCTCTTTTTTCTTGCCCTTTTTTAATAAAAAGCTTAATTTCTTTTAGTTTAGCTGTATTCAGCGTAAAAAAGTTGTAAATATAATGTTTTTATGATAAAATGATAATAAATATAAATAAAAGGGGAATTATCATGATTAAAAACAGAACCGCACAACTCATTTACCAGACTATCTACGTAACTCTTGGTATTGTTGGCTTTGTTGCTTGCCTTGGAATCTTTGATAATATCAATGTGATCCGTTGGGATTTCTATGTGCACTTCACGAACATCAGCAATTTTCTTTGCATAGGCGTTATGCTTGCCGGTCTTATCCAAACCGCAAAGAAAAAGGAAGACAGCTTTGTTTCTGCCGCTCCCATCCTCAAGTTCATTGGTATGCTCGGCATTTTGCTCACCTTCCTTGTGTTTAACATTATGCTTGCCGGCGCCGAGGGCCGTGATCCTCAGGCAAACTGGAGAATCGGAAGCCTTTGTTTCCACGTGGTTCTTCCCATTATGTACATAGCTGACTGGTTCTTGTTCTACGAGCGCAAAAAGTGCAAATGGTATTATCCCATTGCCTCTATCGCATTCCCTTTAATTTATGTGATTTTCCTTCTTATTCAGGCGGTTATTTTGAAGTTTGATTCTTCGATTTTGATTCCTACCACTACGACCCCTCTTATCTATCCTTACTTCTTTGTCAATCTTGACACACAGGGCGTTTCCGGTGTTCTCACCTGGATTGGTATCCTTTCTGCGGCGTTTGTTATCGTTGGGTTTTTGTTCTTTGGTCTTGACAGACTTGGAAAGAAAAAACTTGATAAATAAGGGTTGTGGAAAACTGTTATGAAAAAAGATGTTGTTTTTACCCCCGCAATGCTTATCGTCGGTGCTTTCACGGTATCGTTGCGCTTTCTATCATTCACAAGGTGAGTGCCGTTTTGTTTATGGCGCTTATCATTGTGTTGTTCACCCATAAAGCGGTTACAAATAAAAAATCGTAATAGGTTAACGTATTGTGTAAGGAGCAGAAATGGACAAATTAGTCAGAAAAATAGAAATTCCGCTTGCTCGTCGAGCAATAGAAAGAGCGGGACTGTATATAGTGAAGAAAGAGGATCTTGATCGTCTTTCTGAAGTTGCGGCAGATGCATACCGTGATTACCCCTTACACAATTGGCTCACTAAGGGTAAATACGATGCCAAAGCATCCAAACTCATTATGCAAATCACCCTTAAATCAATGACGGAAGATGCGATAATCTATGCCGATAGTGAAGAAATCAACGGCTTTGCGGTTTGGTTGCCCTTCGGTTTTACGGGCAGCAAAACCCTTCCGTTTTTATTAAATGGCGGACTCAGTCTGATCCTTCATTCAGGCCTTGGGATTATCGGAAGACTTTTAACCTATGAAACCTATGCGATGAATCTCAAAAAAGAGTTTACCGATAATTACGATTGGTACTTATACAACCTTTCGATCAAACAAGATGCACAGGGGAAAGGTATTGCCAGTAAACTGATGCGCCCAATGTTGCAGTTTTGCGATGACGAAAGAATGGTCTCCTATTTGGAAACCAACAAAGATAAAAACGTTGGTTTGTATCAGCATTATGGGTTTGAACTCAAAAGGGAAGAGATAATTCCCAAAAGCCCTGTTACGCATTATTCGATGGTTCGGTATCCCATAGAACAACCGGAAGGGAGCAAGGACAATGCCTAAAAAACAGAAAAAGTTCGCTGATGACGGCTGGGCTATTTGGGTAGATGGCGATGATACCAGTACCGTCTATATTAACGATTGGCTTAACCCTAAAGGTAAAAGTTATGTTGATTTAGCCGTTCGTATACGCGGTATGAAATCCGGAAAATCATTGCACGTATACGTGCCTTTTGCTGTTTCTTCTGAAGAGATAGAAGACGTGTCGCTGCTTTTTAACGATACGAAAATTTTGCAGGCGACCTTTAGTGCTGCTTGTATTGTCGATTACAAGAAAAACGAATACACGTCAGAAATTGCCTATAACGGAAAAACGGTGGACATTGTACATATCAGCACTTTGGGATATGAAATAATCTCGTTGTCCGACGGCACACTGATTAACATCGATTTTGAAAAGATCCAGCCGTTTATAGATAACGACGAAGCGTATTTTATTTGGCGTATGCCGCATAAAACCTTGGATGCCATATTCAAACCCCGCGTAAACGTGGGCAATGTAATGGACAGACTTCGCGACCTGATCACTACACCGGTTGTGTCTGAAAAATACGGCTATTCCATTCGCATTAACGAATCCCGCCTTTTGCCGGAAGAAATCACAAGAATCGGTATGTTCCACCGTCAAAAACTAAAAAAGGCGGTCGTTACGCTTTCCGTTGATGAAAGCTACGAACTTAACGATGCAGGTTGCTACCGTATTCGCCGTTTGGAAGAAAATTTGTATTGTGGTTATCTTCCCAACAAATACGATTGCGAAGACATTATTACGTATCAATGGCAACAAAATCGTGAAGACAACCTGAAAGGTCATTTTAATTTCTACTATAACATTGCCAAAAACTCGGTAAGCAAAAGCAGTATGTTTTTGTATATGGTCTTGCTTTTAGCCATTGGTATTTTCGGTGATCTTTTGGCAGAAATCGTCAAAACATTATTGCGTCAGGTTATGTAAAGGAGAGGTATTGTGAGATTAACTATTCCCATACTATTTAACTGTATTCTTGTTCTCGCAGTCTACCTCATTGATAAATATACTCCCCTTAAAAAAATGCCGTATATGGCAAAACAAGTCATCATCGGTGTTTTATTTGGTGGCGTTTCCGCTTTCGCTTCAAGTTATGGCGTAGAGTGGTTGGGAACGACTGTAAACGTACGTGATGCGGCGCCCTTATCAGCAGGTCTTATTTTTGGCGCGCCTGCCGGCATCATTTCCGGTCTTATCGGTGACCTTTACCGCTGGTTCTCGGTGTATTGCGGCGCAGCCGTATATACACAGCTTGCCTGCAGTGTCGCCACCATCCTTGCCGGTTTTATGGCAGCAGGGCTCAGAAAGCTGATGTTTGACAACAAAAAGCCTACGTGGGGTTACGGCATTTGTATTGCCGTTGTTTGTGAAGTCATTCATATGATCCTCATTTTCCTCACAAATATGGATGACTCCTCATATGCCTTCGAATTTGTCAAAGGCGCCACAATCCCCATGATTCTTGGCAATGCGGTGGCTGTTGGTGTTGCCATTCTCATTGTATCTGTTTTAAGCCGTGAACGTTTTACTCGCAAGAAAGGCAGTGAACGAATTGCCAATACGTTTCAGCGTTGGCTCCTTGTTTGCATTGTTGTTGCTTATTTAATAACAAGTGCCTTTACGTTCGTTCTTCAAAACGGAATGGTCAGCATTGAAACACAAGAGGTGTTTACTACTGCGATAAATGATGTTGAAACAGATATCAAGGGAAAGTCCAACGCACAACTACTTAGTATTGCAGAGAAAGTCAAAGTTGAATATGAAGCGGATCGTAACATTTCGTTGCAATCACTTGCTCAAAAATATGACATTAAGGAAATCAATATTGTTGCGCAAAGCGGCCTTATTACCAACTCAACCGAAGCGGATGTCATAAACAACTACGATATGAACAGCAAGGCACAATCCAAGGAGTTTGTGGACACACTTAAAACCAAGGATTCCTTTGTTCAAGAGTATACTCCCAGAGGAAAAGATGAATCCGTTTGGAGAAAATACGCGGCTATCAACTTAGAAGATGGCGGATTTATCCAAGTGGGGTACGATGCCGAGCAGTTCCACAAAATGCTCAACGAGTTCGTGGTAGACGTTACTAAAAATCGCCACGTTGGCACAGGTGGCTTCGTTGCCGTTTGTGACGATAAACTCAATATGGTAATCGATAACGATTACGCCGGTCTTTCTATTTCTACCATAGGTATTGACCCTCCGACCGAAATGAAAGAGGGCAAAACCGCTACGTCGCTTTACTATGCCGACATTGTTGATGGCAAAACCACCGACAGTATGGAATACATATATGTGTTTAAGTTCGTTGAGGGCTACTGCATCATTGCGGCACAACCTGCTTCGGAAGCAATGTTTATGCGTGATGCTTCTCTTTACACGAGCATTTTTATGCAAGTGCTGATTTTTGCCGCACTTTTCGTATTTATTTACATACTGATCAAAAGAGTCATCATCAACAACTTAAAGAAGATCAACGATACGCTTGGTAGAATTACAGACGGCGATTTGAACGTCACGGTAGACGTTCGCTCCAACGAAGAATTTTCGTCCCTTTCGGATGATATCAACTCAACCGTTACAACGCTTAAACAATATATTGCTGAAGCCGCTGCTCGTATTGATAAGGAACTTGAGTACGCAAAGCAGATTCAGCTTTCGGCGTTGCCTACCAACTTCCCCGAAGGTGAAGAGTATAGCATTTATGCGGCAATGATCGCCGCGAAAGAGGTCGGTGGCGACTTCTATGATTTCTACAAATTAAACGATACCACCGTGGCTTTCCTTGCTGCTGACGTGTCGGGCAAAGGAATTCCGGCGGCAATGTTTATGATGACTGCCAAGACGATTATCAAAGACTTGGCAGAAAGAGGTTTGGCGGTAAACGATATTTTCACAAAGGCAAACGAAAAGCTTTGTGAGAATAACGAATCGGGTATGTTTGTTACTGCTTGGATGGGTATTTTGGATTTGACTACCGGTAACGTGCAATTTGCCAATGCGGGACACAATCCGCCGCTGTTAAAACGTGCAGACGGCTCGTTTGAATATCTGAAAACACGAGCGGGATTTGTTCTGGCAGGTATGGAAGGCGTGTGTTACCGCGTGGGTGAAATCACGCTTGGCAAGGGCGATCGATTGTTCTTGTATACTGACGGTGTACCGGAGGCTACAAACGTCGAGAATAAGCTTTACGGTGAAGAAAGGCTCTTAACCTTTATGAACCAAAACGCCGACTTAAAAGCCGAATTGCTGTTACCTGCACTTAAAACGAATATCGATGAATTTGTGGGTGAAGCACCCCAGTTTGACGATATTACGATGCTGATGCTTGATTACAAACCTCAAAAAGGAGGTGAGCACTTGACGAATAAAACATTCCCGGCCAAAACGGAAAGTTTGCCCGAGGTTCTTAGCTTCGTAGAAGAAACTCTCGAAAGTTTTGACTGTTCTATGAAAATCCAAACGGCAATTTGCGTAGCCATTGAAGAAGTATTCGTCAACGTCGCTCGCTATGCCTATCCGGATACCGAGGGGGATATGTCACTTTACATTGGTTTTGATGAACAAACCCGTGACGTGACGTTCCGTGTATCGGATAAGGGCGTTCCTTTTGATCCGCTAAAGAAACCCGATCCGGACATCACTCTTTCGGCAGAGGAGCGTGAAATCGGCGGCCTTGGCATTTTTATTACCAAGAAAACGATGGATACCGTAACTTACGCCTATGAAAATGGCGAAAACATTTTAACTATGATTAAGAAAATCTAAAGGGGATTATAACTATGACTATCGAAACCAAAAAGACCGAAACAGCAACCATCATTGAGATCGTCGGCAGACTGGATACCATTACCGCTCCCGCACTGGACAAAACCATTAACGAGGATATTGGAGATGCCAAAAATCTCGTCCTTGATCTGAAAGGTCTGGAGTATATCTCCAGCGCCGGTCTTCGCGTACTTCTCGCGGCGCAGAAGAAAATGCAAAAGATCGGTTCGATGAAAGTGACGGGCGTTTGCGCAGAGGTTATGGAAGTATTCGAGATGACCGGTTTTGCCGATATTTTGGTGATTGAATAATGGAACTGGTAAGTGAAGCAATCGCATTTGCCGTGAAAGCGCACGACGGAATGCGTCGTAAAAAAAGTGAATTGCCCTATATTTTGCATCCAATGGAAGCGGCAACGATCGTCGGTACGATGACGGAGGATCAAAACTTGATTGCAGCCGCCGTTTTGCATGACGTTGTGGAAGATGCAGGGGTTACGATTGACGAGATTGAAGAAAAATTCGGCGCGCGTGTGCGGGAACTTGTTGAATCGGAAACGGAAAACAAACGAGCGGATTTACCACCAAGTGATACGTGGCGTATCCGCAAAGAAGAAACCCTTGCCGCCTTGAAAAGCACCGATGATATTGAGGTGCTGATGGTATGGCTTGGCGATAAGCTTGCCAATATGCGTGCCATCTACCGCGATTTCAAGGTAGAGGGTGTGGCAATGTGGCAGCGATTCAATCAAAAAGACGCAAACGAGCAGGCTTGGTACTATCGCTCCATTGTTGCTTTAACCGAGCGTCTGTCCGATACGTCGGCTTGGCTCGAATATAAGACTCTGACAGAACTTGTCTTTGGAAAAGGAGAATAAACCCATGAACGTTACTTATCGTGTTGATAAAGACATTTTGTATATTGCGATTGAGGGCAGAGTTGATGCTACCAACGCAGCAGAGGCAGAAGAGAAAATCTTTGCTATTAAGAATGAAAACCCCGACAAACATACCGTCATTGACGCCGATACACTTGAGTACATATCTTCTGCAGGGCTTAGAGTGATTTTAAGACTTCGCAAAGAAGAACCGAAACTCGCCATTATCAACGTATCTTCCGATGTCTATGAAGTGTTTGATATGACCGGCTTTACCGATATGGTGACGGTTGAAAAAGCGTATCAACGAATGAGCGTTGAGGGCTGTGAGTTTATTGCAAAGGGTGCGAACGGTGCCGTTTATCGTTATGATGACGAAACCATCCTCAAAACCTATTTTGCAAAAGATGCTCTCCCTGAAATTAAGCAGGAGCGCGAAAACGCAAGAAAGGCGTTCATCCTCGGCATCAATACCGCTATTCCTTACGGTATTGTTCGCGTAGGGGAAGGGTACGGTACCGTTACCGAACTTCTCAATGCGGTTAGCGTTACAAAATTAATTCGCAAAAATCCCGACGATATGTCCGAGGCTGCAAAATACTACATCGATATGCTTAAAAGCATTCACGCCATCGAGGTGGAAGACGGCGAAGTGCCCGATATGAAGGAAACGGCACTTGCTTGGGCAGATTTTGTTGCCAAACATATTCCTGAAGATCAGGGCAAAAAACTGCGCGCCTTGATCGAAGCCGTTCCCAAGAGAAACACACTGATGCACGGTGACTATCACACCAATAATATTATGGTGCAAAACGGTGAGCCGTTGCTGATTGATATGGATACTCTTTGTATGGGACACCCTGTGTTTGAACTCGGCTCAATGTTCAATGCCTTTATCGGCTATTCCGAACTTGACCACGAGGTGACCGAGAAATTCTTTGGCTACACTCACGAAGCTGCCGAGAAATTCTGGGATATGTCTCTTAAAATGTATCTCGGCACGGATGACGAAGGCGTGTGCAGAAGCGTTGCGGAAAAGGCAATGATTATCGGTTATACCCGTATGCTCCGTCGTGCCGTTCGCCGTCCTGAAGAAGCGGACAGCCCTGCTAAGATCGCAAGATGTAAGGAAATGCTCGCTATTCTTCTTGAAAAGACCGATAGCCTTTGTTTCGATTGCTAAAGGAGACGGATGTTATGAAAAGTAAGGGCTTGAAAGTACCGGTAATCCTTATTGTCGTCAGCATAATTGTTGCGATTTTGGCAAGTTTACTGGTCTCGATGCAAAAAACTCCCGCCATAACAAAACACGATTTTGATTTCTCAATCACTTATAAACTCGACGGAGAAACCAAAACGCTAAACGGTGTTTACAGTTGTCGTTTTACAGGTTTTGGAGGGGACGGTGTCGACCCGCTTTGCCGATATTACGAAGGCACGTATACGGTAGAAGGCGAGAGCGATAATGACCGTTGCTTTACAATTGCCCAAAAAGACGGATACGAACTTTATATCGTGGCGCTTTTGAACGATTCCTACCTTATGGGTGATGTGAAAAACGATTCGTATGACTCGTACAACGAAAGACCTACTCTTGAAGCAGAAGACAACGAAGGCTATCAATACGATGAAGCGGATTTGCCCGCTGTTTTTGATGCCGAGATCGTCAGCTTTGAATATCCCGAACCGATTGAAAACACATTCCGTTTTACGGGCTTTTCGGGGCTTCATGCTACAAGTACGGGTGTGATGACGCTCGTTGGTGTTTTAGCCCTTATTCTTTGTATGATTTTTGTAAGGAAGGGCAGCGACGTTGAATATCGTGTGCTCGATAAGTTTGGCATTGCGCTCAATTTCGCGGCGATGTTTTTTGTGCTTCCCATTCTGTATATCACGGCGGTTTTTGTTCAGGCATACCCGACGGGACCGGATTGGATATATCAAGCGTATCTGTGTATTCCGCAGATGATTCCGTTCTCCATTGCGGCATCGGTATCTTTGCGGCGTAAAGGATTCAGAAAAAGCGGATTTTGTGTTCAGTTCATAGCACTTGTGATAGAAGCGATACTTATTCTGATAGAATATATCTTATAAACCACGGGAAGGGATTTCATTATGAAAAACCAAAAATTGTTTTTACCAACCATCATTTTTGTTGCGGCACTTGTGATTACTATGGTTGCTGTACTTATCGCCGGTATCGCGTTAAAACCAAAGATTACCGAAAGTGAGTTCCCGTTTTCTATCACGTACGAATTAGATGGCGAAACCGTAACAATCAGTGACGTTTACAAAGTGCGGTATGAACCGGATAACGAATATAAAAACCGTGTATACGTCGGTGAAATTTGCAATAAGGAAGAAGACAATACCTACTACACTCTTAAAAGGGATGACACCGGCAGAATTGAGTTGTGGACTCATTTTTATGCGGACTATCTGATGGGCGATCCCGAGTACGATTATTTTGATGAATATTCTTTTGAACCGATAATTTATTATTATGATACTCAAGAAATCGAGTATCACGATGAAGAAACCTTGTCGAAGCAAGGCGTAAAGCTGATAAGCTTTGAATATCCCGAACCGATTGAGAATTCGTTGGCTTTTTCGCATTTCGTATTTCCGGGAAGTGAAGTGATATTCCCCTCGCTTTTGATCGCTTTCTTGGCAATGATCGCAACCCTTATTTTTGTCAAAAAAGATAGCGAGTATGTTCGTAAGCCAATCAACATCATTACACTCGTTTTCAATTTTGTTATCGGATTTACCGTGTTGCCGTTTTTCACGATTTTGGCTCTTATGCTCAGCGCATTGGGTGACATTGGCGATGTAATGGATTTGGTGTCTTACTTACTTCCTGCGATAACACTTCTTTGCATTACCGCTTCGATTGGCTTGCGCCGCAAATTATATGCTAAGAGTGCACTGATCGTTCAGTTTGTATCTCCTGCCATCTTTGCGGTGATTATGATTATTAGTGCTTGCCTCGGTTTAATGTGAAAAACACAAAAAAGAAAAGGCATAGCCCGTGTGGGCTATGCCTTTTCTTTAATTTTAAGCTTTCTCAATATACTCGCGGATGAATTGTGCGAGCGCTTGTTCGGTCGCCGTAGCAGCTTCACGGTTTGCGGCGGAAACGGAAAGATAGATCTTCAGTTTCGGCTCCGTACCGGACGGACGGACGACAACAGAACCGGTATCCTTCAAGAAGAATTTAAGCACGTTGGATTTGGGTAAACCGTCAATTCCCAGGCTGTAGTCTAACATGTTAACAACGGTTTTACCTGCCATTTCGTCAAATCCGCCACGGAAAGCATCCATAATTGCTTGCATCTTGTGGAAACCGGATTCGCCCTCAAATTCAAACGAATACAGCGTATTGTACGTGAATCCGAATTCTTCGTACAGCATTTCGAGTTTTTGGAGCAAGGAAATGCCTTGTGCCTTATAATACGAGAACATCTCGCAGATCAACAACGACGCATTCACCGCGTCCTTATCGCGCACGTAGTTGCCGCTCAAATACCCGTAGCTTTCCTCAAATCCCAGAATATATGCGTCTTTACGACCGGCAGCTTCCAGCACCGCGATTTGTTCGCCGATAAATTTGAATCCCGTTAAAACGTCAATGGTCTTAACGCTATATTTGTCAGCGATCTTTTTCGCCATATCCATCGTGACGATGGTTTTGACGAAAACGGGATCTTTCGGCATTTTATTATGCTTTTTCCGCTGTGAGCAAATGTAATCAAGGAGCAGAATACCGGTCTCATTACCCGACAGCAATACAAACTCATTGTCAAGGTTTCGTACCGCGATTCCCACACGGTCACAATCGGGATCCGTCGCAAGCAACAGATCGGCGTTTTCTTTTTTGGCATACTCCATGCCGAGCATCATCGTTTCGCGAATTTCGGGGTTCGGATACGGGCAGGTGGGGAAGTGACCGTCGGGTAATTCTTGCTCTTTCACCACCGTGATATTGGTGTATCCGCTTTCGGATAAGGCGCGAAGCACAGGCTTCAATCCCGAACCGTTGAGCGGGGAATAGACGATGGAAACGGATTTGTCAATATTCTCGCCAAACAAAACGGATTGATTTTTCACTTCTTCGGTGAAGTGGGTATACACGTCATCCGGAATGTAGGAGATCGTGCCGTCTTGTTTCGCAGCCTCAAAATCGGTCAGTTTCACATCCTCGAAAACGTCCGTTTTTGAAATCTCGGCATAGATTTCATCCGCGGCGGCAACCGTGATCTGGCAACCGTCACTTCCGTACACCTTATAACCGTTATATTTCGAGGGGTTGTGGGATGCCGTAACCATAACACCGGCGGCACACCCTAAATCACGTACTGCAAACGACAAACACGGTGTCGGCATTAACTCTTTATATAAGCACACCTGAATTCCGTTGGCAGCAAACACGCGGGCGGCAGTGACGGCAAACAGATCCGATTTGATTCTCGAATCGTAGCTGATCGCGATCTTGCGTTCCTTTTCACTGTAGTGCTTTACCACGTAATTGGCAAGACCTTGCGAAGCCTTGGCAACCGTATACACGTTCATACGGTTGCTTCCTGCGCCGATTACGCCGCGGAGTCCGCCTGTTCCGAATTCCAGTTCACGGTAGAACGCATCTTGGATCGCGTCTGCGTCATTCTCAATGCGTTTCAACTCTGCAACCAAATCGGGATCGGCAATTGCTTTTTCACGCCAAAGTTTATATGCTTCCATAACACACCTCGTTATTTATTGTCATTAAAGAGAACTTACCAGAATGGATGCCGTACCGTTTAATGTAACGGCAAGATTAGCGGGGATGAAAACACTGTCACCTTTTTTGACGTTGAACGATTCTTCACCAAAGCAAAGGGAAGCGTTTCCGTCGAGTACGACGAGTGACACAAAGGTTTCCGTTTCAAAGATCGAATACGTCTCTTTAAGTTCCAGCACCTTCGCGGAGAAGAAACGGCAGGAGGCGAGTTCGCGTACGGTGTTCGCTCCTACGTTTGAGATTTCTCCGATCTGCCCGTACGGCATGGAGGGGATTTCGGTCCGGGTTACGTCCAATGCCTTGTCGATGTGCAGCTCGCGCGGTTTCCCGTCTGCTCCCAAGCGTCCGTAGTCGGAAATGCGGTACGTAGTGTTGGAGTTCTGCTGTACCTCTGCGATCAAGATTCCTTCGCCGATCGCGTGCAACGTGCCGGCATCGATGAAGAACACGTCTCCTTTATGCACGGGAACGGAATTACAAACGTCGGTTAAAGTATTGTCGCTCATTCTTTTCTTAAATTCCTCTTTGGAAATGTTTTCAGAAAAGCCGTACAACAATTCGGCGCCTTCTTGGCAGTCCACAACGTACCACATCTCGGTTTTACCGAACTCGCCTTCGTTTGCCAACGCGTAGTCATCACTGGGATGTACCTGTACGGACAACTTTTGCTTGGCATCGATCAGTTTTATTAAGATGGGGAAATAGGGGAAAGCAGCAGCACGTATACCCAGCGCTTCTTCTCCCCAGACCGCCAATACATCAGGCAAAGATTTCCCGGCAAACTCCCCGTTTACAACGGTGTTTGAGCCGTCTTTATGGCAAGACAACATCCAACCTTCGGCAGCAATGTCGGTATCGGATGCTAAACCAAATTCAGTTTTTAAACGTGTACCGCCCCATAAATAATCCTTCACGGGTGGCTTTAATAATAACGGATACATAGCGGAACCCCATTTCGTATTTCTATACTATAATAGTACCCTTTTCAAGGCGCAAAGTCAAGGAAAAGCCTCTGCATTTCACTTCATAATTGGATATGGACAAAAAACACAAAAATTGGACTGATTTCGCATTGCAATCGGTTGAGAGAGGTGTTATGCTACAAGCATAACAGTAATGTGAAATGAGGGAAAGTTATGACAACTCTGGAACTCACCAAGATCACCATTAAAGGTGGCAGATTGGGTGAAGCGGGCGATTATCCGATTTTATTTTTCCCGCTGATTACACCGAAAAAGAAGATCACCATTGCCGAAACGGAAGGTCTGTATCTGGGCTACGGTTATCAGAAACACGGCTTGCCGTATACCACGCAGGGTGATTACGATCACACGGAAGAACCGCGTGAGTTTGACGCCTACATTTTGGAAAACGATTATTTGAAGGCAACGTTTTTGCCTTCTCTCGGCGGTCGTTTGTGGTCGTTGTATGATAAGAAAAAGGGAAGAGATCTGCTCGGCGTGAACACCGTATTCCGTCCGTGTAACATTGCTATGCGTAATGCGTGGTTCTCGGGCGGTGTTGAATGGAACTGCGGCGCGCCCGGTCATCATCCGTTGTCGAGCGATAAAATGTACGGCGCGGAATATATCTCGGAAGATGGCTCGCCTGCACTCCGTTTGTACGCGTTTGAGCGTTGCCGCGATATCACCTATCAGATGGACTTTTTCCTGCCGCACGACAGCGATACGCTGTTCTCTCGCGTGCGTTTGGTCAATGCCAACGAGCGCGTGACCCCCATTTACTGGTGGAGCACCATCGCGGTTGATCAGGAAGAAGGTTGCCGCGTAGTTGTGCCTGCAACGGAAGCCTACGTCAACCACGGATGGGGTGCCGCGATTTTCAAAACGCAGTTGCCGATGCGCGATGGCTTTGATACCACGTATGCGACCAACCATACGGATGCAAATGACGATTTTTATAAGATTCCGGATGACAAACGCAAGTTTGAAGCATGCATCTATAAAGATGGTTATGGCTTGATTCACTCTTCCACACGTTTGCTGAAAGGCCGTAAGATGTTTGTGTGGGGTATGGGCGAAGGCGGTCAAAACTGGCAAAAACAGCTCACCAACGAAGAGGGTAAACCCTATTTGGAGATCCAAGCGGGTCTTCGTTATACGCAGCAAGAAAGTATGCCTTTCGCGCCTCGTTCCGTCCTGGAATGGGTAGAAGCGTATACGGCGATCGAGATTGATCCCGAAGCGGTACACGGCGACTGGGACGATGCGCGTCGCAACGTCGAAAACTGGATCGATGAAAAACTCCCTGAATCCGTTTTGGACGAAATGCTCGAAAAACGCAAAGCCGATTCGCTGAAAGAAGTTGAGTATTCTTATAAAGGCTATCCGTGGGGCACGTTGGATAACGAACTGCGTGCTGCCATCGGTCAAAAGCAGATGTCTGCCAACCTGTGCTTCGGCGAGCTGGAAGAGGAGCAGATGGTTTGGTACAACTTCCTCAAGACAGGCAAGTTGGATGAGCCCGATCCGTCAAAAGTCCCCGCCTCGTATATGGTTCAAGAGGAATGGTTTGATCTTCTTAAAAAAGCGGTGCGCGGCGCTGATAAAGACAACTGGTATGCGTGGTACAATATGGGACTCTGCTATTACGCAAGAGAAGACTTCTATCTGGCGGTGGAAGCGCTTGAGAAATCCGTTGCTTTGTGTCCCAGCACGTGGGGCTACCATGCGCTTGCTTGCGCGTTGTTCTCGCTCGGCGAGTGCGAAGATGCTGCTGTTGCCTTGACGCAGGCGGTTAAAATGAATAACGGCGATATGAACCTTGCTAAGGAATCGCTCAAGCTCTGCGGTCACTTCAAGCAATATGAGGCGGCAGACGTTATCTACGAGGCGCTGTCCGAGGAATGCCAACAGGATCACTACGTGATGGGTTATCACGCAGCGGCGCTGGCATATATCGGCAGAGCTGCCGAGTGTAAAGAGATCTTGGAGCAGGATGGCGGTCTGTACATTATGGATATCCGTGAAGGCGATGAAACCATCACCAACGGCTATATCCGCGCCATTCAGGAATTGGCGAAATTAGAAGGCAAGGAAATTGCTGCCGAAGACGTCGAAGTACCTCAAAAGATCGATTTCAGACTCTTTAATAAAAAATAATCGTTTCAATATAAAAGGCGTTCCGTTCGGAACGCCTTTTATCTCCTACGAAAGGACGCGTTGCTATGAAAATTGATTGTCATGTTCATTCGCGTATGGGCGGTGTTTACGGAGAGCCGCCTTTTGATCAGCAGGCGTTTATGAAGGATTTGAAGGCGGCGGGAATGGACGGTGCGGCACTGTTTTCGCCAAGCCCCCTCACGTGTGCGGATATTCCCGTTCAAGAACGTATGACAAACACCTTGAATATGTGCGAAGGTCAACCAACGCTGTATCCGTTTTACTGGATCAATCCGTTGGAAGACGGGGCATTGGAACAAGTGGATTTGGCAGTAGAACGCGGCTTTCTCGGTTTTAAAATGATCTGCAGCAACTATCATCCCGGGTGCCGTGAGTCAATGGACCTTCTTCACAAAATCGCATCTGTGGACAAACCCGTTTTGTTCCATAGCGGCATTTTGTGGGATGGTATGAACTCCGCCAACTACAATCGTCCCGGCAACTTCGAAGCCTTACTGGACGTGCCGAAACTTCGCTTTTGTCTGGCACACATTTCTTGGCCGTGGACCGATGAATGTATTGCCGTGTACGGTAAGTTTAACAATGCGTATTTCCGCCGTCCCGACTTAAGCTGCGAAATGTTTATTGATGTCACGCCGGGAACTCCCCGCGTATACCGCGAGGAAGTCTTTCACCATTTACTGTGCAGTGACTATGAACTGCGTTACAATTTGATGTTCGGCACCGATAGCAGCACCGAACAGTATAACGTAAGTTGGAGCAAAGAATGGCAGGAGCGGGATAACGCACTGTATGAAAAATTCATCCCCGAAGACGTCGAAGATTTCAAAGACCACGTTTACGGCAAAAACTTTTTACGTTTCCTCGGCTTATCCGATGAAATCCCTGTCAAAAAGATCCCCATGGTAGGCGAATAACCGAAAGGGCGCACAGATAGTTCTGTGCGCCCTTTTAATCTATACAAAGCAGCGCAAAAAACGGACATAAGCATTGACGACGCTTGCGATTGCAAGTATAATACTGTCAAGGGAAGGGGGAACGAGTATGAATATCACTGCCTTAAACGGTATCGACTATTTACACTCTACTGCCAAGGGCAACCCGTTTCATATTTTTTGGGCGAACGGCTCGTCGGCACCGAATCGTGATACGCTAACTTATACGTTCCATCATCATTCCTTTTGTGAGGCACACTTTATTCTCCGTGGCTCTGTCAGCTACGGTGTAGGTGAAGAAAGCGTTAACGTTTGCGCGGGTCAGTTTATCGTTGTTCATCAAAAGCGGGCACATCGGGTCGAAAACTGCAGCGAGGATTTCTTGAAATTGACGGTGGCTTTTGAAATCTCCGATGCGAAAGACATTTCACTTAAGTTTGATGAAATCACGGGCAACGTCTTTACGGTCAACGCCTCCGTGCAAAACGTTATCAACACTCTTATCGACGAAGCAGAACAAAAAGGATGCTTCAAAACCGAACGCGTAATGCATACGCTGTACAATCTTCTTTTCCTGGTTGCCGAAACCGCTGGGTGCACGCGGTCTGAACAAGCCGCAGAAAAAGCAGGCGACCTGCGCGTGACCAAGGCGAAAACATATATAGCGGATAACAGCGAAAGCTTTTTCACCTGTGAAGAGGTGGCGCGTTACTGTCATGTGAGCGTCAAACAACTCGGCAGATTGTTTCGGCAATATGAAAGTGTCGGACTTTTAGAGTTCATTCACAAAAACAAGACGGATGCTGCTGTCGCGCTCTTGAAGGAAACCGATCTGTCTCAAAAAAAGATTTCCGATAAATTAGGCTTTTCCGATGTTCGCTATTTTGGAAAATTTATAAGTCGTATGACGGGGCAGACTCCGTCAGAGATACGGGCATCAAAAGCAAAAGAAGGCGTTTGATGCCTTCCTTTTTAGGGGGTAAATATCGGACATCGTGTGCGAATAACGGACATATCCTTGCTTTTTAACTTGCTGGAGAATACAATGAAAACAATTAAGGGGGTATTATCGTGAAATTTTTAGTTATGACAGATATCGAAGGAGTAACGGGTGTTACTACCTTCACACAAGCAGAAAACACAGAGTTCGGCAGAAAAATGCTGATGAACGACCTGAAAGCGGTGCTCAAAGGCATTAAGGACGCGGGCGCGGAGGCTGTCGTATACGATATGCATACTGATGGCAGAAACGTTGACATTGAACAGATCGACGTACCTGTGGTGATGGGCAAGCCTATTCTCGGCAACCGTTGGCGCGGCGTCGGTGGCGAAGGCTTTGACGGCTTGTTCTTGATGGGGCTTCACACGATGCAACATACGGGCGCATTGTTGGCACATAGTTATCTGCGTGAATACGATGCGATTTACCTCAACGGTCTGCTTGTCGGCGAAATCGGTATGGAAGCAGCGTTGGCGGGTGAGCAGGGCGTTCCGCTGAAATTTATCAGCGCGGATGACCGTGGCTGTGCCGAAGGAAGCGCACTGATCCCGAATCTTGTCACCTGCGCGGTCAAACAATCGCTCACCTCAGACACGGCGGTTTGCTTGCCCACAAGCGAAACCGAGAAACGTCTTTGTGAAGCTGCGTCAAAAGCGGTCAAAGCAGAGGTGAAGCCCTTCAAAGTGCAAGGTCCCTATGAAATTAAAATCGTCTTTTCGGAATGCGATTATCGACGCAAAATGCAAGAATTGCATCCTGAACTGTTTGTTGATGAAAAGACCGTCGTGATGCGCGGTGACAATCTGCTTCAGGTATGGTCCGAATATCTTGGTTATGAAAAAGAGATGGTGGCAGCATGTCAGTAATTTTAGGCGTTAATCATATGTTCTTGTATCCCGACTCGATCGTGAACCCGAAAGCACACCTCGAAAGCTTGAAAAAACTTGCGTCCAACGACCTGGTGGATGCGCTGGATTGCTGGATGTGGCGCGGGGAAACGTCGAGAGAGGAAAAGAAAATACTGCTCGACAGCGGTAAAGTAATCAATTACAACATCGGAGATCGGTTTGGCGAGGGTACGGCGTTGCCGGCATCCAAAAACAAAGCCGACCGCGAGCACGCGTACGATCTGATGATGCGTGAGATCGGTTATGCACTGGAACTGAACTCCAAAAAGATCATTTTCGGCAGCGGTCCCGATGATCCCGCTGACCGAGAAGGCGCAAAAGAGCGTTTCGGCGAGTTGATTCTCCGCGTCGCCTCTCAGCTTCCCGATGACGTCGCACTGTCTTTTGAACCTACCGACCGTGACGTGGATAAGTTCTTCCTGTTCGGTCCTTTGGATGAAACGGTTGATTTCATCCACTTCATACGTCAAAACGGCTTTGAGCGCATCGGCTTACTGCTGGATATGTGCCACGTCCCGATCATTCACGAAAGTTTGGAAAGCGCACTGCAAAAAGGCGGCGAGGTACTTAACCACGTTCATTTGGGAAATTCGGTAATTAAGAATCCGACCGATCCTTTTTATGGTGATAAGCATACTGCCTGGAGTTACGCGGGCGGTGAGTATACCGAAAGAGATGCTGTTCACTTTATTCATTTGTTGAAAGATAGCGGCTACTTGAACAACGACCGAGCCACCGTTTCTTTTGAAATGCGTCCTTACGAGGGGATGAACTCGGAGGAGAGCCTTGCGAAATTTGTGAGTGTTTGGAAAGAAGCAACAGGGGGAAGCGTATGAACTATCAGATTGAAGCAAAACCTTACGGCGAATACGACGTTGTGGTCTGCGGCGGCGGAACGTCAGGGTGTTTTGCCGCTATAGCGGCGGCGCGTGAAGGCGCGAAAACGCTCTTGATCGAGCGCTCTTTTATGGTGGGCGGTATGCTTACCGTGGGAGAGGCAGGAATTACCAAGTTCACCGAGCATTGTAAAGACGTCGACAAATACAAAACCGAGGTATTGGACAAACTTTCCACCGATCCGCAATCCGTTCACGTGGTGCGCGGTATTGCTCACGAGTATGTCAAGCGGCTGATCGACAGTAAAAAAGCCGTGGGTACCCACGGCGATGCGGGAAGTTACGTTTTCACCGACAAAGCCGAAGCACAGTACATATTGGTACAAATGCTTGACGAAGCAGGCGTTGAGGTGCTTTACGATACTCGCGTTTGCCTTGTCGAAAAAGACGGCACGGCTGTCAAAGCTGTGGTGGTGTGTAACAAAGAAGGATTTGGACGGATCGAAGCAAAAGCATTTGTAGATGCCACGGGCGACGGCGACGTTGCCGCGTTGGCAGGTGCTCCTTTCAATAAAGGTGCCACCGAAGACGAAGTTGCCAAAGGCTACGCGCGAACCGTCGGTGAGATGCAGGATGTCGGTGTTATGTACCGCGTGGCAAAGGTGGATTTTGAAAAACTGTTTGATTATTTAGAGAAAAATCCCGAGAAGTATCACACACACGAATTTGGCGTGATGAGCTTTGAGGATGCGCGCGAAAGCTATCGCAAAGGCGATATGTGCGTGTTCAGAATCCGCCACCAAAACGGTCGTGTACAGGTGTATAATTTACCTGCCAAAGACGAAGCGATCCTCCTTGGCGCCGGCACTTATTTCACGCATGATGGATTGGATGGACGTTCGCTCAGCCGCGCACAGGAGAATCTTCAAAAGGGATGCCGCGCTCTTACGGAATCTATGAGAGAGATCCCCGGCTTTGAATATGCCGAGATCATCTATGTTCCCGATGTCGGCGTGCGCGAAACCCGTCATATTGTCGGCGAATATATGTTGACAGTAACCGACGTCTTGTTAGGAAAAGATTTTGACGATTCCATCGCCTGCGGCGGACATCCGCTTGACATCCACCCGCTCCCGCCCGAGGTTGAGCACGTCAATTACGACCATTGGCGATTCCATATTCCGTATCGCATTTTACTGCCGCAAAGTACCGACAATTTGTTGGTGGCGGGACGTTGCGTTTCGGCAACGCGCGGCGCATCGGGTGCGATTCGCCCCACGGCACAATGTATGGCAATGGGGGAGGCTGCGGGCACCGCAGCGGCGCTTGCGGCAAAAGACGGTGTATCGCCGAAAGCGATCGACGTCACCCTTTTGCAAAATACACTTCTCAAAAACGGCGCCGTAATTTAATTAACGAAAAAAGGAGCACGATCATCGTGCTCCTTTTTTGAATTATAACGCATTTTTTGATACGGGTTGCATTGGGTTGCAAAGTTGCACCAAAATGCAACCCAAAACAGGGATGCAACCCGAAACTATTGTGGGATATTTTTGCTTCTTCGTTTTTGTATTGCGCATTCGGAAAACCGTTATTTCCGTCTGATTTCCCAATTCTCGACAAATTTTTTTGTTTCTTTTCGATCGGCAGAAGTTCGTGCCCACCAAACCCATCCCTCTATAGCCTCAAGGTAAGCAATGATTTCTAATACAACCGGTTTATAAATTCGTTGTGTCCTAATGTTCTCTAAACAGTCAACAGGGATCTGTTCCAAAACGATTCTTCCAAATCTGTTGCGACCTATAACACTTATATCCTCTCGTGTAGCGTCCCAGCCTTTTCCGGCTAAATATACTTTCGTGCTCGCTGTGAATGGCTTTGTGCCACGATACACAGTTCCGTCCTTGTCGGTATGAAATTCTGTTATGTTTGCAACAACGCCAAACCTCCATGACTGATTCTCCATATAACACACCTCGACTCTTCCGTTTTTACTAATTATAACATACTTTCTGTCCGATTAAAAGGACTCTGAAACTATTCTTTAGCCACGATGAAACTTTTCTCCCACAATGAAACTAATCTCGGTCACGATGAAACTATTCTTTTGAGAAAAGTTTCATTGTGATTTGAGCGTGTGAAAATAGGGTGGGTTCAAGTCTCCCAACTTCGACTTTTTTGTGTTTAATTTTGATACAAAGAAACGAATCTCATTTGCAAAAGTGACGAAAAGCCTTATACCAAGCGGTTTTTGACAAAAAGAAAAGGAACGCAAGTATCGTATCAATACTTGCGTTCCAATATGGTGCGGGCGACAAGACTTGAACTTGCACGCTTGCGCATTGGCTCCTAAGACCAACGTGTCTGCCATTCCACCACGCCCGCATAACGGATATAAGTGTAGCATATTTGAGTGTCAAATGCAAATCATTTCTGCAAGGAAACGAAAAAAACACATATAGTATATCTGAAACCGGAAAAAACTAACAATGCCTATTTCGTCGGAAAGTGTTGCAAGCGGTAGTGTTTTTTGGTATGATAGAAATAATTGGGGGGATGGGTTGTGAAACGGTACGTAGCGGTCTTGTTGTCCTTTGTGATGCTATTCCTGACCGCGTGCGGTAATGATCTGCCCGCTACGGACGACACGACTCTCGCGCCTGTTATTACAACGACCACCACCGTGCAAACTACGGTGGATACCACGACCCTTACCGAAGATACAACTACGCAAACTTCAGCATCTGTCGCTTCCAAGACAAAGAAACCGACCACCTCAAAAACGACTACAACGACGACTGCCACCACGACCACGCAACCGACTTTGGTAACGCCGTCAGGTGAACTGCGTGCTACGTGGGCGTCGTTTTTCGAGTTAGATACGCTGTTTCGCAATTGCACAACCGCCGAAAAAGCTAAGACGGCGATTGACAGTATCTTCGATACGATGGAAGATTTTGAACTCAACACCTTGTTTTTTCACGTGCGCGCCAACAGCGATGCGTATTACTCATCCAAGTATTTTAAGCCGGCAGCTTCGGTTGCCAAACTGATCGCTTCTGGCTTTGATCCGCTCGCTTACGCGGTCGAATCTGCCCATAAGCGCGGAATTGCACTTCACGCGTGGGTGAATCCGTATCGCGTGGGGAAGGATACAACGTATCTTGTCAGTAACGTTCCGACACTCACCGATTCGAGCGGTCGGTATTACTATGTTCCGAGTTCAACGGCGGCTCAGCAACTGATATTGAACGGTGTCCGTGAATTGGTGGACAATTACGCCATAGACGGCATTCAGTATGATGATTATTTTTATCCGACAGGCACCTTGGCAGCAACCACCATATACGGCTATGAGAGCGCGGACTATGAAGCGTATCGAAAGGGTGGCGGTACGTTGTCGATTGCCGATTGGCGCCGTGCCGCTGTGGATGCGCTGGTTGCCGGCACCCACGCCATTACTAAAGCGAAGAACCGTACGTTTGGTGTATCACCCGCTATCAATGCGCAAAACACGTACGACGATTTGTATGCCAACCCCCAAAAATGGTTGGCGGAAAGCGGCTACGTGGATTACATCTGCCCGCAGATCTATACAGGTTTTAACCATTCCGGCAGCCCGTTTGATAAAATGACCGATGTCTGGTTATCATACCCGCGACATTCTTCCGTGAAATTGTACGTCGGCATTGCCACCTACAAAGCAGGACTTCTTAGCGACACGTGGGCGGGCAACGGCAAGACGGAATGGACCTCTCACACCGATATTCTCAAGCGATCTGTGCTGTATCTGCGTTCAAAGAACGTATCCGGTATGGCATTTTACAGTTACAGTTATCTAAAACCTGATAAAGTGTCAGGCTTGTCGTCGACGAACGACGTATCCGTTGCTCGCAAGGAAATGGAAAATTTACGGACGGTTTTATAAAAAAGAGGTGAAACGATATGGCAAAGCACGCACGAGCAGTTGGTCTTTCTACAGGATGGAAAATCGCAATTGCTGCCACCGCCACAGTATTGGCTGTGGCTGTTCTCTGCGCGCTTTTTGCTTACGGTGGTGTATTGGATGCCGTGGCATCTCTCTTTGATGGCAACACTGACACAGCTCCCACTACCACGGTAACAAGCCCTACCACGACCAAACCGGAAAAAATCGAGCCGGTATATCAAAAACCGGATGAAATGAAAGGTGTTTGGCTGACACCGGGAGTGGAGTATTACACCTCTTCCAAAAACACCGCCCAAACTGTGAAACAACAAATCGACACAGCTTTTTCCGCGATGGGGGAATGGCAGTTTAACACGCTTATCCTACCTCTCAAAGCGGAAAATGATGACCTGTGGATATACCCGTCCGAGATTACCGATAGTGTAAAACTGACCGGTGAAGACGGACAAGCCTTCGATCCCATTTCGTACAGTATAACGTTGGCACGAGAAAAGAATATGTACGTGTACGCCGTGTTAGATCTGCGTGTGCAGGACGACGAGTGGGATCCTCGCACTGATGCGGGGCAAAAGCGCACGTTGGACGTCGTGCGCGAAGTAACGAAGCGTTATGCGGTAGACGGCTATTTCGTGTCCGGTTTCACCTTTTCAGGTGATCAGGTGGAGGAGCAAGAGCGCGAAACTGCCAAAGCTTCGTTGAACACCTTGGTAAAACAGGTGACACAGATCATCGGTGAAACCGATCCGAATTTGTATACCGGGTTACTCTCCAATGGTATCTGGGCGCATAGTTCGGTGGATGAGCGTGGCTCCAAAACAGCAGAATATTACGAGGAATACACCGACGGTTGTGCCGATACGCTCTCTTGGGTAGAACAAGGGTTGTTCCAATGCGTAATGGCGCAGATCACAGGCTCTACCAGCCACCCGACCGCCTCTTTCCAAAAGATCCTTGAATGGTGGAACGGTGTTGCCGAAAAGCAACAACTTCCGCTCTACATATCCCACATGGCATCACGACTTGGCACCTATCATACCGGTTGGAACGCCATCGATCAATTAGCGCAGCAGTATTTATATTGCAAATCGGCTACCGCTTGGCAAGGCAGTTGTTACAACTCGCTCAATGCATTGTCGACCAATACCGGCGGTGCCGCCGACGCTTTGATGCGCGCTTATGAAGGCACCTTGGACGAGGAATATATCTACAAGAAACTTACGCTGACTTTCCCGACCAGCACAAACTACACGACGTCGGAATCCACCATCACCCTGCAAGGTGGCGGTGATACCAATTTCCCGCTGACGATGAACGGTGAAACGATTGAATTGTCAGAACACGGCTTCTTCTCGCTGAACTATACCTTGAAGGTGGGGAAGAATACCTTTGTCTTCTCTCATAAAGGTACCACGAAAACCTATACGGTCACCTACAAGCAGACGGTATTAAAAAGTGTTTTGCCGACCGACAATATGACTGTGGACGGCGGCGGTACGGTTATTATCAGTGCCATTGCCCGAGAGGGATCGAGCGTTACAGCGACCATTAACGGCACAAAAATCACGCTGACGGCTTCGGCCATCAAAGAAGACGAAAGCGGCAATGCGCCTACCGATTTCAAGGAATACAAAGGGGCATATACCTTACCGAAGGGCAAGATCGGGCAGACGACAGATCTTGGGAAAATCACGGTTAGTGCTACCTATAACGGCTTGATCGAATCCAAGACCGGCGGCAATATCACTATCAAAGCGTTACCTCAACCCACGACGACGTCGCCATCGGCGGGTACAACGATGCCTGCGGGCACACCGTTGCCCGCTCCCTCCAATGATGTGAAGATTGTTACCATTACGTCAGCATATGCCGAAACGTTTTCGGGCGGCGGGCAGACAGACGATTATTCCCGTCCCTACAACTCCTACTTACCAAAAGGCACCAAGGACTACTTGGTAAGCACCTACAGCGGCAGTTTGTCGTATTATCTGTTAGCTTCCGGCAAACGCGTATACTGCAAGGATGCTACCGTAACCAATGGCGGTACGTTGACCTATACGCCGCTGGAAAACGGAAAAACGACCATCACGTCCACACATACGAATTTCACCTTTGATGCCGCGTATCCCATTCCTGTCTACGCGCGCACAAGAGGGCAACGCTATTATCGTGACCCTACCCAAGGCAATGTTACGCCGCATTACGGACTGGAACTGTATTCGCAAACCACCACACATGTGGAACTCTCTTTTTACTATCTTTCAGAGGTGCCGAGCATTCCCGATATTTCCAAAAGCCCTCTGTTCAGTGCGGCTGAGTGGATCGCGGGCGAGACGCGTGATTGCTTGATCTTAAGACTAACGCTTAAGAAGCAAGGCGCCTTGTACGGCGTTTCCACCTCCTGGAACGGTAACCAATTAACGGTTTCTTTCTTAAATCCCGCAAACATTTCGGGCAATGCCGCTTCCGAAAAATTGAAGGGCGTGCGTATTTTGTTGGATCCCGGTCACGGATCACCGGACGATAAGCCGTGGGAAGCGCCGTTCAATTTAGACTATGCCAATACCCTAAAAGCCAAATTGGAAGCGTTGGGTGCAACAGTCGATATGACACGTACCACGGCTCTTACCACCAATTTATCGTTGCAAAACCGTGTGCTGATGGCACAAACGAAGGGATACCATCTGGTCATCAGTGTGCATATGAACGGCGCCGACGGCCAAGCGACCGGTGCAACGGTGCACTACTATACTGAGTGGGCGTACACACCCTCCAAAATTATTTATGATAAGATGCACGCCGTCGAAACCACCTATGGGGTAGGCACCACAGCGAACGGAACGCCGCGTGCCGACGGCACGTACTGGGGAACGCTTTACATGACGCGTTCGTTGTTCCATTGTCCGTCCATCCTGCTGGAATGTGCCTTCTTGGACAATATTCACGATAAGGAAGCGCTTATTAAACCGGAGTATCGCGACAAACTGATGCAAGCGGTCACCGACGGTGTGGTTGAGTATTTCAGCGCAATGTAACCAAAAAGAGCGTCAGAAATAATCTGACGCTCTTTTAAATCGGAAAGGAGAGAAGAGTATGCCGAACGGATTGTTGTCAGAAGCTGTTCTAAAAGAACGGCTTGGACAAGCTTTCTCGTTGCAAGTGTACGGTGAAGTCGACTCTACCAACACGTTTGCGCGCGAGCAAGCGGTTGCGGGCGCACCCGAGGGTACGGTTATTCTTGCCGATACACAACGACAGGGAAGAGGTCGTATGGGCAGACAGTTCTTTTCTCCGCAAGGCAGTGGATTGTATATGAGTGTGATTCTTCGCCCCGATGCTGGTGCTACACCTCTATACGTCACCACTGCTGCTGCCGTTGCCGTTGCCGAAGCGATAGAGGAGGTAGCCCAAGTTCCGTCATCCATCAAATGGGTAAACGACGTCTATTGCCGCGGTAAAAAAGTGTGTGGTATTTTAACGGAAGGCGCGATCACCAATAATTTGGACTATGCCGTTTTAGGAATCGGCGTTAATGTGCTTCCGCCGATCGGCGGATTCCCGTCCGACATACAATCGCGCGCAGGCACTGTTTTTGATGAAAAAACGCCACCGCCGGTCCATGCAAGGGAAGAACTGGCGGCGGCGATCATCGCTCGATTTTGGGGGTATTATAAGGCACTTTCGGCAAAAGCATTTTTGCCGTCCTACCGCAGACGTGACCTTTTGAAAGGTCGCACCGTAGAGGTGCTGGACGTAAACGGCGCGGTTATTGAGGAAGTAACGGCGCAGGGCATAACCGATACGTTTGAGTTACTGGTATCGGATTGCCACGGCAACACCAAAGCACTTTCCTCCGGCGAGGTAAGCTTGCGTTTATAACTTGGCTAGCAACGCGGGCAAGTCGGATAAACGGTCAACTTCAAAATCCGGTTTGGCGAGGGGAAGGCAGACACTATGCGAGGGGTTAAACCAGCAGGTGCGCAAGCCAACCAGATTGCCGCCGCGAATATCGGAACTCAGGCTGTCACCGATGATGACAGCCTTTTCTTTTTCAAAACCGTCGATACAGGAAAAGCAGTGTTCAAAATATCGCGGATCGGGTTTGTTGAAGCCGATTTCGTGCGAAATAAATACGTCTTTAAAATACGGGAGAATAGCGGCACTTTCCAAACGGCGGCGCTGAATGGATGCCGTGCCGTTTGTCATCAGATACAAGTCGTAGGTCTTGTGCAGTGTCTTGAGAAGTTCTGGTGCTCCCGGCATAAAATAATGCCCGACGCCCAAAAGATATTCATACAGGGCTTTTACCTTTTCAACGTCACAAGGCAGCCCGTATTCCTCAAACAACAGCGTGAAACGGCGGCGGAGGACTTGTTCTCGTGTGATTTCTCCGCGTTCGAGTAATTCCCATTGCGTACGGTTTATGACGTGGTAACGCTCTAACATATCGTCGGTCGGCGTAAATCCCAATTCCTTTAAGGTCGAGGATAATGCGACGAGTTCTGCCTTCTTAAAATCCAGCAGTGTATCGTCCACGTCAAAGAAAATGGTAGTAAGCATCGTGACTCAATCCTTTGTAAAAAGCCCCCGAAAGTTTCGGGGGCTTTTTGTAAATGTTATTTTTTCTTGGCTTTTGCAGCTTTGCGGCGGGCACTGTGCTCCACCCAAAGCGCCCACATCGGGGTGCACAGGAAGGTGGAGGAGTAGAAACCGGAGATAACACCGAAGGACATCGGCAACGCAAAACTGATGATGGCATCCATCGAGAAGATGGCGGCGATTACCGCGACCGTACCGATAGCAACGAAAGTGCAGATCGAAGTGTTCACTGTACGACCGAAGGATTGACGCAAACTAACGTTGACAACTTCGCCGATCGAAGCTTTCTTTTCCATCTTTACACGGTTTTCACGGATACGGTCGTAGATGACGATGGTATCGTTGAGTGAATAACCGAGGATGGTGAGCACGACTGCCACGAAGTTGTCGTTCAACGGAATACGGAAGATCACAAACACAAAGTAAGCGATCAAAATATCGTGCAGCAGTGCGAGCAGTGCCATTACGCCGGCGGAGAAACCGCCGATCTTGCGGAAACGCCAACCAACGTAGATAACCAAGAAAAGCGAAGCCAATGCAATTGCCATCCAGCACTTGGCAAAGAAGGTGCGACCATAGGACGGCTGCAAGGAGTTGGTTTCAATTTCCTTGATGTTGTTATTCGCAAATTTCTTTTGCAGTGTCTCCACAAAGGTGGTCTGTGTTTCCACGTCGATTTCATCGGGGAGGGAAACCACAATGGTCTTCAAACCACTTTCACCATTTTCGGTGACGTCGATCTCGGCGCCGTCAAGTTCCACTTGGATGAACTCTTTTACAGCGTCGGCGTCCAGTGCGTTTTCATAGCTGTATTTAAGAAGCGTACCGCCCTTGAAGTCGATGTCCAGCTCAACACCCATCACCAAGTTGCAGATCAGACCGATGGCAAGCAATGCGATGGAGATGAAGAGGAATACGCGTCTTTTCGCGATAAAATCAAAGTTCTTAAGCATCATTGCGTTTACCTCCTAACAGCCAGGGTTTACGGAGGAACTTGAAGCGAGATACCGACTTGAGCATCAGTCGCGAGCAAGTTACGCCCATAATGAAGTTGAAGATGATACCGGCGAGCAGCGTGTAACCGAAAGAGTATACGGCGCCGCTGGCGGAAACAGGGAACATAAACAAGAAGGGTTTGAGCAGTTTGGCGAACAACGTGTCAGCAGGACCGAACACACCCATCAAGACGATGGAGATGATGATAACGGTAATGTTGCCGTCGAAAATAGCCGAGAAGGACTCGCTACAACCGTTGTTGATCGCGCCGTCAATGGTGCGACCGCCGCGGATCTGCTCTCTGATACGCTCGGCGGTGATGATGTTCGCATCGACACCCATACCGATCGACAGGATAATACCGGCGATACCGGGAAGGGTCAACGTAAAGCTGTTGAAGAACGAGAAATATCCCGAAACAACCGCGATGGAACCGGCGACCTGACCGAGCAGGGCAATCACGCCGACAAAGCCGGGCAAGCGGTAGTACACGATCATAAAAACGGAGATAAGAACGAAGGCGATGATACCGGCGAGTACCATGATCTCCAAAGCACGTTCACCGAGCGTTGCGGTAACGGTGCTGGTGTTTTTCGCCGTAATGCTGAACGGCAAAGAACCGGAGTTGATCAGATTTGCCAGATCCAATGCTTCCGCGTAATCGGCAAAGCCGCCCGAGATCTGTGCACTGCCATCGGCAATATGTTCGTTAACGGTGGGGTTGGAGATACACTCGTCATCCAGCCAAATGGAGATCGTGTAGGTAGAACCGCTGGCACCGTTAAGGTTTGCTTGCTTTTGCGTAGCGGTGGAGAACGCTTCTTTACCGGCGCTATCCAACTCTAAAGAAACGATCGGCGTGTTTTCCTGGTCAAAGCCGGGGGTTGCCGAGCTTACCAGAGAGCCGTTGAGAACAAAATCCTCTTTACCGGGTTTCTCGGTGGGCAAACCGGCGCTTTCCGATTTGTCGAGATAGAACTCCAGCAAAGCCGTCTTACCAAGTTCTTCAATAGCAGAAGCAGCGTCAAACTCGGTTTCATTGTTCTTCCACGGGAACCGAATGATAACCTGATCGTTATCCATATCGGTATACGCCTCGTAGTCGGTAATGTTGTTGGCGATCATACGACGCACGATAACTTCTTTCATCGCTTCGATCTGTGCATCGGTCGCTTCAATGGTTTCGTCTTCGGGAGCAAAGGTCACTTCGATACCGCCGTTAATATCAATACCGGTTCGAATGTGTGAAGCTCCGCGTATCACCGTGTCCTCTCGGTCGCCGTAATTGGTGTATATACCAAAGAAGGAAGTATACGCCAAGGCAACGATGAGCAGTGCCACGATGAAAAATACTGGTTTTGGTGTACGCTTCATCGGTCAATCCTCCATCATTTGCATTCCATACAAGAATAGGATCTCATATAGAATCTATTATAGGTGACTTTGCTCAAAAAGTCAATGAAATTCACGGAATAATCAAAAAACCGCCGTGAAAATCACGGCGGTTTTCCATTATTTGTTTAACAGTTTCTTAATACCAACGATCTGTGCACAAATGCAAAACAGATTCATTGCGGTTTGTAATTCATCGCAAGGCGGGAAGGTGGGGGCGATGCGCAGATTGGCATCGTGCGGATCCTGATGATAAGGATAGGTGGCGCCAGCTCCCGTCAGCACCACACCGGCCTCTTTCAGCATACGTACCACTTCTTTGGCGCAACCGTCCATCAACGTAACGCTGACGAAATAACCGCCGTTCGGCGTGTGCCAGTTGGCAATGCCCGTACCGCCCAGTTGTTCGTTCAGCGTACGCAGAGTAATGTCAAACTTCGGACGAAGAACTGCCGCGTGAAGTTTCATATGCTCGTTGATACCGTTGATATCGCGGAAGAAGCGAGTATGCCGCAACATATTTTGCTTATCATAGCCGATCGTTTGAACAGACAAACGCTTTTTGATGTCAGCAATGTTCGCATCGCTGGCGCCGAGAGCCGCCACACCGGAACCGGGGAAACTGATTTTTGAAGTGGAGGTAAAGCAAACGAAAATATCTTCGTTGTTAGCGGCTTTTGCTTCGTCAAACAGATTTAAAAGATGATCCGGTGTATCCGTCAAATGATGCACGCAATACGCGTTATCCCACATAATGCGGAAATCGGGTGCCGCAGGCTTTAAGCGGGCAAAGCGACGTACCGTTTCATCGGAATAGGTGATGCCGTCGGGGTTGGAATACATCGGCACACACCAAATACCTTTCACACTCGGATCTTTGACAAGTTCTTCCACCACGTCCATATCCGGACCTTCTGCTGTCATGGGAACCGTGACGAGCGTAAATCCGAAATGCTCGGTAACGGCAAAATGACGATCGTAACCGGGAGCGGGGCAGAGGAACTTGACCTCGTCCAACTTACACCACGGCGTATGACCGCAAAGACCGGTCGAATAGGCTTGTGCAATATAATCGAACATTAAATTCAAACTGGAGTTGCCGCCAACGAGAACGTTCGCTGCAGGCATTCCCAAAATCTCGCCGAAGAGCCGTCTTGCTTCTTCAATGCCGTCCAGGAATCCGTAGTTGCGGGTATCGGTGTTATTCTCCGTCTTGGCACCGCTGGACGCGTTAACAGTCGTGCAAAGCTCCATTGTCAATTCCAACTGTTCGGTACACGGTTTGCCGCGGGACATATCCAACTGTAATCCGCGAGCTTTGTAAGCTGCATATTCGGACTCACAGGCCGCTAATCGAGCGGTCAATTGTTCTTTAGTTAAAGATGAAAAATCAGGCACAAAAAACGACTCCTCTCAAATACTTCCCCCATTGTAATGCATATCGTTTGATTTTGCAAGTTAAATTTGCAAAACTTGCAAAAAATATTTATTTTTTTGAAAAAATGCAGAAAAACGCCCCGCTCGATAACGGGCGGGGCGTTTTGAAAATCAAAATTAGAAGTCGGCAGAACCGGTCGTACGGGGGAAGGGGAGTACGTCGCGGATGTTAGCCATACCGGTGACGTAGAGGATCAGACGCTCAAAGCCCAGACCGAAGCCGGAGTGCTTGGCACCGCCGTAACGGCGCAGATCCAAATACCACCAATAATCCTCGCGGTTGAGTCCCAATTCGTCCATACGCGCCTCGAGCAGATCCAAACGCTCTTCACGCTGGCTGCCGCCGATGATCTCGCCGACACCGGGTACCAACAGATCCATTGCGGCAACGGTCTTGCCGTCGTCGTTAAGACGCATATAAAACGCCTTGATCTCTTTCGGATAATCGGTAACGAAGACGGGCGACTTGTATACCTGTTCGGTCAGGAAACGCTCGTGCTCGGTCTGCAGATCGCAACCCCAGTAGACAGGATATTCAAACTCGTCTTTATGCTGCTCCAAAATCTCGATTGCCTTGGTATAGGTCACGTGAGTGAAATCGGAGTGTACCAACGCGTTCAAGCGCTCCAAGAGATTCTTGTCGTAGAAGTCGTTAAAGAACTTCATCTCATCGGGGCAGTTTTCCAGCAGATACGAAACCACGTAGGTGATCATATCCTGTGCCAGATCCATATTATCTTCCAGATCCGCAAACGCGAATTCCGGCTCGATCATCCAGAACTCGGCGGCATGGCGGGCGGTATACGATTTTTCTGCACGGAAGGTGGGACCAAACGTATAGATCTTACCGAATGCCATTGCCATACACTCACCGGCAAGCTGACCGGAAACCGTCAGCGAGGTGTGCTTGCCGAAGAAATCTTGCGTATAATCAACGTCACCGTTTTCGGTGCGCGGAATATCGTTCAGATCCAGGGCGGTCAGATGGAACATCTCACCGGCGCCCTCACAGTCACTGGAGGTGATGATAGGCGTATGAGCGTACACGAAACCACGCTCTTGGAAGAAACGATGGATCGCGTAAGCGGCAACCGAACGCACACGGAAAACCGCGCTGAACGTATTGGTGCGGGGACGCAGATGTGCGATCGTGCGCAAGAACTCCATCGAATGGCGCTTTTTCTGCAGCGGATAATCCGAGGTGGAAGCACCTTCCACTTCAATTGCCGTGGCGTGCAGCTCGCACGGTTGCTTCGCTTCGGGTGTTAATTGCAACATACCGCGCACGCAAAGGGCAGCACCAACGTTCTGATGGCAGATCTCCTCAAAATTAGCGAGCTTCGATTCTTCAATAATGACTTGCAGATTGCGCTGACAACTGCCGTCGTTTAACTCAATAAAAGCCAGCGATTTGGATTGACGCAACGTGCGCACCCAACCGCAAACGGTCAGTTCTTTGTCGCAAAGAGAAGCGGCATCCGCATAAACAGCGGCGATTTCATTTCGTTTCATACGTTCCAGTTCCTTTACCAAAAATTATCCATACAGGACATTATACCAAATTTTATTCAGAAAACAAGAGTAAATCAAGAATTTCTATGTTGTTTGCCGATATAAAATCAAAAGTTCGTCGGTAGTCTTCCACACCTCATACCCGTTTTGCAGGCAGGTATCACGATACGTTTTGGAGAAGGTAGCATAATTGTTGCGCATATCCAACGCGACGTAATCAGTATCGGGATTCTCGTGATAAAAGTCCTCATAGATCACATCGCGTTGTGCCAGGTGTGCTACCAACATCGTGGAGGCAGTGACCGAAGCCTCTTGCGGGATTTCATCCAGCACGGCTTCCATAGCGATGTACGTATCGCTGTCATTGATCCATCGACCGACGTAGGTTTCGATTTTAGGCATCACGATCATTGCGTATAAGAAGCAAGAGGAAACCACGCTGAACAACAAAAGATTGCGTTGCTTGGAGAGCGGTCGCTCGCTAATGTTCTGTACGTATAAATAGAAACAAAAGGCGAGAGAAGCAAAACTGTACTGAAAGCCGATGTCGTATTGATGCACAAAGCCGGACAACAAATTCAGCAAAATCGGCGCCAGTAACAAATAACGGCTACACTGCTTGGTTCGCCATAACACCGCTCCAAACGGCAACAACATCTGTAACAAATAGATCGGCTTTTCGGTGGCGGTGTTGACAAAGGATACCACCAGGTCCAAGAAATAAGCGGGGGCCCGCAACAAAGTTTGCCAAAATCCGCCGACGGTTTTTGCCTCGTCAAATAAGGCACTGTAACGTCCGATCATTGTGCCGGTGCCAAAGGTATTGAGTAAAAATACCGCTAAGGCGAAATACAGCAAAGCACCGCCGATCAGTGGCACCGCCGTGCGGTGATCTTTGCGGGAAAACAAAAGATATACACCGAAGATCACAAGGAAAACAGCGGCATCTTCTTTTACCAGTAAAATGAGAACTGCTACGACGATCAGCCGGCGTCTACGATCCGTTTCATAGCAGTAAAACAACCACAGTAACAGCGGAAGCAGAAAGCAGTTTTCGTGCAGGTCATACGAGCAACCGGCGCTGACGGCAGGATGTGCAACGTACAGCAGCGCGAACAGGGCAGTATACTTATACGGCAACCGAAAATGCTGTGCCAACAAATACACGGGCAAAATACCGCTTGCCAGTATAACGGCTTGAGCGATCTGCAACGTAACCGGTGAGGGAAACAGCATATAGAACGGTAACAGAAGGTAATAGATGGGGGAAATGTGAACGGCAAAATGCGAGAGAAGCATATCGCGTTCGGCGGTGGTAAGCGGCAAAAAGCGTTCCTTCATATTGTGGAACATCTGGCAAAACAGACCAAAATCAAAGTTTGGTGAAGCAAAGGTGTAATACCGCATCACCGTGAAAGAACCGATTCCCACAGCTAACACGACGCCAAGAATCAACACCCATATACGGCACGCTTTGGCGGATAAATCATTTCCGCCGACGAGCGAGGTCGAGGTGCTTTTGAGTATCGGCAAGGTGATCAATACGACGGCAAGCAGCACGATCAGCAGATATGCATACGGTGCTTCCCCCGCGTAGCGATAGACCGACACCAGTCCGTATGAAACCGCACTGCCGCACAAGACCCAATTGTCGAGCGAGGGTAAGTAACCGTAAATTTTCAAGAACCCGAGTGCTGCGAAAAGTAGTATAAACAATGCCGAAAAGAGCAAAGAGGGGATGCGAAACCAGATCTCACAGCATTTGAACAACGTGCAAAGGCACAGCCAACTGCCGAGCAGCCGCTTGATACAAGGGATGGGCGAGAGCAGTTCCTTTAGCACGGTGAGACCTCCTTTTCATAATCTGTTAAACGCGTAGTGTTAATTTGCCGTAGTGGTCGTTTCGGTGTTCGTGGTAGTCGTCGTATCAGACGTATCAGTAGAAGTGTCGGGTGTTTCCGATTCCTCAATAATATTCGTCAGTGCGACGGCCTTCCATTCGTCGTCCACTTGCACAAACATCAGACGGCAGTGGAACGGTGCGCCGTCAATTTCGGTCTTACCCAAATAATATTTGGGCTGGAAACTGATCTCGCAAGCAAAATCAGTGCTTGTAAATTGTGAATAGGATAACAGCTTTACATCCGTAAAGTCGTAAGAGGTATGTCCCGTGAACCACTGATTGTCAAAGCGAAGGATGGTCTGATACAGATCGCTGCTTTTGTGAATGACCTTGAGGAGATCGTTCTTTTTGGCGTCACGCGCCACAAATTTTGCGTACAGGAACGCCGTGTCCTGCGCAAGTGCTTCACGCTCGGTACGCAATACCTCTGCCACGGGTTGGTAAACCTCGTACACGTAATCGCCTGTTTGCGCGACCTCACAAGCATCACCGCTTAACGTCAGTGCTTCAACAGTGGGAGGATTCAAGAGATTCTCCAGGGTGTATTGGTAAACCACGGGCAGATCCTCGGTTGCGCTCATACCGCTCCACACCGTTTCCTGTGCGGGCACACTCGGCAAGTTTAAGAGAGCGGCATCCACTCCGTTGACCGTGATACGCATCGTGTCTGCGGCAATGATGGAAACAGGGGGTAAATATTCCACTTCCGTGACATAGTTCCACGCCGTTTCACCCCACTCGGGGTTTTTGATCAGCGTGAGATTGCTTACGCGCTTGTTGTCAATGTAGATAGTATAGTCTTTTTGTTCCTCCGTGGAGGTGATCTTTTCCCGTACGGAAAGGGTAGAAAGATCTCCGTCATACAAACGCTCAAGATATTTGAAGAATTCCTGCTTGGTGTTCAAAATCGTTTCCTCAAATTCCGAAGCGGCGTAGATGGATTCGTAATCACCATCCTGTATCCATTGCAAGTAATTTGCCAAAGCGGCACTCGACGTTCCCGCTTCGTATACTTTTAGGTGGTTATAGAAAAACCATAACGCGACGGTGATGCATACCAACAGCACGGCGGAATAAATGGCCAGCACTTTCCCGAATTTTCGTTTTTTCGGGGGTGTGGCGTTATCGGGATCCGGATATACCGGCACTTCCATTACCGTATCTTCCGCCTGAATGTCGTTGGGTTGTTCTTGTAAAATGGTATTTTCAGTCATAGATAACCCTCCCGTCAGACCACAATGAGAGCGGTCGGCAATTTGCGCAAACCGCCGAAAGAGTAGCGATGATTGATGATTTCTCCGTTATACAGCATAGCGGTAGAGGTACCGCCGTCAAGGTTGGCGGCGTTGATGGCACCGTATTCCATCATCACTTCAATGCAATCCTTATAAGTCGCACCGATGCTCTGCGGTTGCCGTCCGTCGATGACTAAAATGAGCACGGCACCGTCCGCACGTTGTCCGACAACGGTACGGGGGTTAACACCGCCGCTCACACCGGCGATTTCAGCAGGTGTTCCGTTTATGATAAAGGCGGGACCAAAGCTGACCGCATCGCGCATATTCTGCTGTAAAGCTTTTTGGGCGGACATTCTGCCCACGATCAAACGATTGTCATAGTCGAAACCGACAACGGAGGAAACGTCACTCGCGGACCCGTATACCAACTTACCGTCGCGAATGACGATGCCGGTCGGTAAGCCCCCGAGTCCTTTACCTTCCTCATCCCAAAAGCCGCCACCGTTTACCGCGGCGACAGCGTTGTTTTCCTCGGCAAATTTATACAAGTTTTTCCCGACAACGGTTTCGCCAAAGGTAGTCAGCGAAGAAAACTTCACTCGTGACGGATCGTGCACGATCATCATTTTTCCGGAATAGGCGGCACCGCTGATATTGATTACTTCGATCGTTTGCGGATCAATGTCATCGTCCTTTTCGGTAAACTCGGTGGTGTTATCCGTGCTTTCCTCGGTTTCAATAACGGCATTCCCCGAAGTAATCTCCTTGAGTTCCTCTTCGGAAAGGAAGATCGAAGGCACAAATTTCATGGCACTGGTTTCCAAAAGGCTGTGAACGAACAAATTGCGCGCCGTCGGAGATGGACCTTTGAACAGTACCCAACAAACGCCGACCACTGCGATCAGCAATGCGAGTAACGTTATTCCAAACATCGCAAAAAAACGACCGATAAATCGTCCGAAAGCAGCACCCTTCGAATTGCGTTGCATACTAACTTCACCCATTCTTTCGAAATACTAAACTAAAGACTATAATACTATATTTATCGACGTCTTGTCAATCGTTTCGTACTTTACAGACCGGCTTTGAAATGATATACTCATAGGCAGAAAGGAGGCGACGTTATGCAACTACCGCCGTATGTTTCAAAAACACTGTTTGCGTTAGAGAGTGCCGGCTTTGAGGCTTATGTTGTCGGTGGTTGTGTACGTGACAGTCTTCTTGGGTTAACGCCGCATGATTTCGACCTGTGCACCAACGCGTTACCCGAACAGATCACAGCAGTTTTTTTAACACAAACCGTGATTCCAACGGGTATTCGGCACGGTACGGTGACGGTGATCGCGGAGGAACACCCGCTGGAGATCACTACCTACCGTACGGAGGTCGGTTATCAGGATCATCGCCATCCGGATACCGTACAATTTGTCAGTACGATTGAACAAGATCTCGGTCGTCGCGATTTTACGGTCAACGCCATAGCGTATCATCCGACTCGCGGAATGGTCGATCCGTTTGGTGGGGCAGACGATATCAAGCAGCGGTTATTGCGTGCGGTCGGGGATCCCGCCAAGCGTTTTGAAGAAGATGCGCTGCGTATGTTGCGCGCCTTGCGTTTTGCTTCGGTATACGGCTTGGAAATCGAGCAAAAGACAAAAACCGCGCTGCTTGATTGTGCACCGCTTTTAACGGAGATTGCCGCTGAACGCGTGGGTGCGGAACTGGGTCGGATGCTGACAGGGGAGTATATCGGCAAAGTGCTTTTTGATCTGTATCCCGTATTGTTTCCTATTTTGCCGGAACTGAAAGCCGCACAAGGGGTGGACCAACATAGCCGTTACCATCACTTGGACGTTCTTATGCATATTTTGACGTCGGTGACGTCTGCCGATGCGGATACTACCGTACGGTTAGCGGCGTTGTTGCACGATATCGGAAAACCGCATTGTTTTTCGCTTGACAATAGGGGGAACGGACATTTTTACGGTCACGCAGAGATCGGAGAGCGTGTGGCACGGGATATTCTCTCTCGCTTGCGCTTTGATAAAAAGACTATCGAAGATGTTTGCTTGTTGATCCGTTATCACGATACGACAATTGAGCGGACCGATAAAGCAGTGGGACGTTGGATGAATCGTTTGGGTGTACCGCTGTTGCGAAAATTACTGGTACTCAAACGCGCAGATACGATGGCGCACGCTGTTGAATTGATGGATGGGCGTTTGCAGGAGTTGCACGACATTAACGAGCGGATCGATACCTTACTTGCACAACAAGCGTGTTTCTCCCTTAAGGATTTGGCGGTAAACGGCAGCGATCTTATGACCATTGGCATTCCACAGGGAAAAGCGGTCGGTGAATGCCTTTCGTGGCTTTTGGACGAGGTGATGGATCAGCACTTCGAAAATGAAGCCACCGTTTTGTTGGATGCGGCACGAAAAAGACTTGATTATTTTGCAAAAAAACGATAGAATATAGGGTAATGTTTTTTACGGAGGGTACCTTTGTGGCACAGTTTACGAAAGAGATAGAAAAACGGCGCACGTTTGCGATTATTTCGCACCCTGATGCCGGTAAAACCACTTTGACAGAAAAGTTCTTGCTGTACGGTGGCGCAATTGCGTCTGCCGGTATGGTTAAGGGCAAAAAATCGATGAAACACGCGGTTTCCGACTGGATGGAAATTGAAAAACAGCGTGGTATTTCCGTTACATCCTCCGTGTTGCAGTTTGAATATGATGGGTATTGCATTAACATCTTGGATACCCCCGGTCACCAGGATTTCTCGGAGGATACCTATCGTACCTTGATGGCGGCGGACTCCGCGGTCATGGTGATCGATGCTTCCAAGGGTGTGGAAAAGCAGACCATCAAGTTGTTTAAGGTTTGTATGCTGCGGGATATTCCGGTATTTACTTTTATCAACAAAATGGACCGCGAAGCGCGTGATCCGTACGATCTGATGGCAGACATTGAAAGTGTGCTCGGTATCAAAACGTACCCCGTTAACTGGCCGATCGGTTCGGGCAAGGAGTTTAAGGGCGTTTACGAGCGCGAGAAAGAACGGGTACTCTCTTTCACTTACAACGGCATTGGACACGAAGCGGATGAAAAGGTAACCGATATGGATGATCCTGCTTTGAAAGAAATGCTGGGTGATACGCTGTATCAGACCTTGATGGACGATCGTGAGTTACTCGACGGTGCGGGCGATGAATTTGATTTAGAGGCTGTTCGTCACGGTAAACTTTCACCGGTGTTTTTCGGCTCGGCTTTAACGAACTTCGGCGTCGAACCGTTCTTGGAGAACTTCCTCAAAATGACGACCTCGCCGTTGCCGCGTGCATCCTCAGAAGGGGAGATCGATCCGTTCAACGATGATTTTTCGGCTTTTGTTTTTAAAATTCAAGCCAACATGAACAAGGCACACCGCGACCGTATTGCTTTTATGCGTATCTGCTCGGGCAGATTTGAAAAAGGGCAGGAGGTCCACCACGTACAGGGCGGGCGCAAGATCAAACTTTCCCAGCCGCAACAGATGATGGCACAAGATCGCGAGATCGTGGAAGAAGCCTTTGCGGGCGATATTATCGGTGTGTTTGATCCCGGTATTTTCTCCATTGGCGATACCGTATGTGCATCCTCCAAAAAATTCGTGTTTGAAGGTATCCCGACCTTTGCGCCCGAGCATTTCCGTTTGGTGCGCCAAAAGGATACCATGAAACGAAAACAGTTTATCAAAGGAACCTCGCAGATCGCGCAAGAAGGCGCTATTCAGATCTTCCAGGAGCCGGGCGGCGGTATGGAAGAAGTGATCGTCGGCGTGGTCGGTACGTTGCAATTTGACGTGCTCGAATACCGCTTGAAGAACGAATACGGTGTGGATGTCATTATGGAAGGACTGCCGTATCAGTACATTCGTTGGGTAGTTGGCGATGACATTGATGTAAAGGCTCTTGACTTAACGTCGGATACTAAATATGTGCAAGATCTTAAAGGAAATCCGCTGTTGCTTTTCACCAGCAGTTGGAACATTCAATGGGCACTCGATCACAATAAAGAGTTACAATTACAGGAGTTTAGCCGTTCATGATGAATATTCAAATCTTCGGAAAATCCAAATGCTTTGATACCAAAAAAGCAGAGCGGTATTTTAAGGAACGCGGCATTCGCTTCCAGCGCATTGAATTGGACAAGTACGGCATCAGCCGCGGGGAATTTCAATCGGTTAGAGCAGCCGTTGGTTTGGAGGCTTTAATTGATCCAAAGGCAAAAGAAGCGGCTTTGATCCGTTACCTTGCGTATGACAGCGACAAGGAAGAAAAACTGCTTGAAACCCCAAAAGCGTTGCGTACACCCATTGTGCGTAACGGTAAACTTGCCACCGTCGGATATTGTCCAGACGTGTGGGAAACGTGGAGAACACTATGAAAAAGCCGATTACGGGCATTGCCGCACCGCTTGTCGCGTGGTACCGTCAGCATGAGCGTTCTTTTCCGTGGCGGGAAGATCCTTCGCCGTATCGGGTATGGGTGTCGGAGATTATGCTTCAACAAACGCGCATCGAAGCGGCTTTACCGTATTTCGAGCGCTTTATGCAGGCATTGCCGACCGTCGCCGATTTGGCGGAAGCCTCGGAGGACGTATTGCTGAAATTGTGGGAGGGACTCGGCTATTACAGCCGCGTGCGCAACCTGCAAAAAGCCGCGCAAACGGTTATGCGGGAATTCGGGGGACAGCTTCCCGAAAATTATGAACAACTGCTTATGTTGCCCGGTATCGGTGAATACACCGCGGGTGCGATCGCATCGATCGCTTTCGGTAAACGCGCTGCCGCGGTGGACGGGAACGTATTGCGCGTTATGGCGCGCCTTACGGATGATCCCTCCGACGTGATGCAACCCCAACATCGAAAACGATTAACCGTGCTTGTACAAAGCCTTGTGCCGGAGCAACACGCGGGAGATTTTAATCAAGGGATTATGGAACTCGGTGAAACGGTCTGCTTGCCGAATGCGCAACCGCGTTGCAGCGACTGCCCGTTGTTTGACTACTGTGCGGTGGCAGGTTTGGAGAGAGCAAGGGAATTGCCCACGCGCGCCAAACCGAAACAACGCCGCGTGGAACATCGTACGGTGTTTATAGTCGTGGCAGACGGCAAGGTGTTGTTGCATCGCCGCCCGAAAAAGGGGTTGCTCGGCGGTATGTGGGAGTTGCCGAACATCGAATCCGACTATTCGGGCGACGTGTTGTCCGAATGGGGTATTCAGGTAACTTCTGTGGATGAACTTCCCGCCGAAAAACACGTGTTTTCACACGTTGAGTGGCATATGGTCGGTCACCTTGTAAAGGCAAAATCCATTACCCCGCAAACCGATTTCCAATTAGTTTCCAAAGAGGAATTGGCAGAGTATGCACTGCCAACAGCCTTTCGCACCTATAGTGATATACTAAAGGAGGACGTTTTATGAAACGCGAAGATTATCTTTCCTGGGACGAATATTTTATGGGGGTTGCCTTGCTGTCGGCACAACGCAGTAAAGATCCCGGAACGCAGGTCGGTGCCTGTATTGTCGGTCAAGACAATAAAATTTTGTCAATGGGTTATAACGGTATGCCGATCGGCTGCAGTGATGATTGTATGCCGTGGGACCGTGACGGCGATCCGCTGAATACGAAGTATCTGTTTGTTTGTCACGCCGAGCTCAATGCGATCTTAAACCACGGTCGTTCCGGCTTGGAGGGTGCCAAGGTGTATACCACGCTGTTCCCGTGTAACGAATGTGCCAAGGCTATCATTCAATCGGGTATCAAAGAGGTCATTTATTTGCAAGATAAGTATGCCGACACGGATTCTGTCATTGCCTCCAAGAGAATGTTTGATATGACAGGCGTTACGTATCGTGCGTTTAACGGTGAACATAAAGACATCACACTGAAACTGTAAGAGAGATTGCGGTTATGAAAACAGTTTTGATCACGGGCGCCTCCCGCGGCATCGGTGCGGCGGCGGCGCGTCTGTTTGCAAAAAACGGATATGCGGTAGCGGTCAATTACTGCTCTTCAAAAGAAGCGGCAGACCGCTTGGTTGCCGAGGTTGTAAAGACAGGCGGCGAAGCCTTTGCGGTGCAGGCGGACGTGTCGAAGGCGGATGAGGTGCGGCGAATGGTGCAGGCGGTGTATGACCGCTGCGGGCATATCGACGTACTGATCCATAACGCCGGCATTGCGCAACAAAAATTATTGACGGATACCGAAGAGCGGGAATGGAACCATATGATGGGTGTCCATTTGGACGGCGCGTATCACTGCTGCAAAGAGGTCATCCCCGGTATGGTACGGCAAGGGTGCGGCAGTATCGTGACGTTATCTTCAATTTGGGGTGTCACGGGCGCTTCGTGTGAAGTGCCGTATTCCGCCGCCAAAGCGGGACTTATTGGGTTCAGCAAGGCGCTCGCAAAAGAACTCGGCCCGTCCCATATTCGGGTGAATTGTGTAGCCCCCGGTGTGATCGACACCGATATGTGCGCGTCGTTTGATGAAGAAACCTTGAACGGCTTGGCAGAGGAAACGCCGCTCGGACGGCTCGGTAAACCGGAAGAGGTTGCCGAAACACTTTTCTTTTTAGCATCCGATGCCGCTTCTTATATTACCGGTCAGGTGATCGGTGTCAACGGCGGTTTTGTAATTTGACGATAAAAAGCGATGAAGCTTGGCTTCATCGCTTTTTATGTATATGTGGCTTTTTTCGGGGAGAAACTGTGGATAGTGATAAACAGAAAGGAACCGTTTGTCAATGATTGATTTTTCGCAGGAAATTCTCTGTGCCTTACGGTTGGAGGGCGTTAGTGATCCCCAAAAAGCGACCGTAAAACAATGGTATACTGCCGTATCCAAAGCCGCGATGGCGCGGCTTTGCGAAGCGGAAGCGAGCACGACGAATAAAAGACGGGTTGCCTATTTTTCGGCAGAATTTTTGATCGGGCGGATGATAGAATCCAATCTGATGAATATGGGGCTATGGGAAGGCGTGGACACCTTGCTGCGCGAAAACGGCCTTTCTACCGCTATTTTTGAGGAGATTGAAGATGCTGCACTCGGCAATGGTGGACTTGGCAGGCTTGCTGCCTGTTTTTTAGATTCTGCCGCCACGCAAGGAATCCCGCTGGACGGATACGGTATTCGCTATCGGTACGGATTGTTCAAGCAAGAGATTGAGGAGGGCTTTCAAAAAGAAATCGCGGACGATTGGCTTGGTTTTGGTGATCCGTGGTCGGTGCGCAAGGCGGATGAAAAGGTGCTCGTGACCTTTGCTGATGAGCAGGTTTATGCCGTGCCGTACGATAGTCCCGTGATCGGTTACGGCGGTAAGACCGTCAACCACTTGCGTTTGTGGCAAGCCGAGGCGGTCCATCCTTTCGATTTTGCGTTGTTTAATCAGCAAAAATACGACAAAGCCGTCAAGGAACGTGATCGCGCCGAACGGATCAGTATGGTGTTATATCCAAACGACGACACCGAAGCGGGTAAAAAGCTTCGATTAAAACAACAGTATTTCTTTTGCAGTGCCTCGTTGCAGGATCTTCTTCGGCGCTATAAGCGGCAGTATGGCACGGATTTTTCGCATTTCTCCGAACGATATGCCATTCAACTTAACGATACGCATCCGACAGTGTCTATCCCCGAACTTATTCGTTTGCTGACGGAAGAAGGGGTATCGTTTGCCGATGCGTTGCAGATCGCGCGAGATACCTTTGCGTATACCAATCACACCATTTTACCGGAAGCGCTTGAAAAGTGGAACGTCAAACTATTTCGTAGCGTATTGCCACAGATATATCGCTATATTTTGCGTATCCAAAAGGCGTTGGCGCGCCATCTTACGGCGCGTGGTATCACAGATACCAAACCATACGATATCATTGATGGCTCGCACGTTCATATGGCACGTTTGGCGATTTTTGTGTCACACTCGGTCAACGGTGTGGCGCGCTTGCACAGCGAATTGCTCAAAATAAGCGCTTTGCCGGAATGGTATCGCCTGTATCCCGAACGTTTCAACAACAAGACGAACGGTATCACACAACGCCGCTGGTTGGCACTTGCCAATCACGAATTGTCAAGGCTGATTACCGAAACCATTGGCAAACGTTGGATCACCGATTTGATGCAACTTGAACAACTGAAACCTTATGCGGAGGATCCTGCATTTTTACAAGCACTGCATACCGTAAAAAGACTCAAAAAGCAACAACTTGCCGAGTATATCCAAGCGCACAGCGGGTTGCATCTCAAATCCGACTTTCTGCTGGACGTTCAAGCAAAACGTTTGCACGAATATAAACGGCAACTGCTCAATGCGTTTTCCATTCTCGACACCTATTTCGGTATCAAAGACGGTCGCATCACCGATTTTACACCGACAGCATACCTGTTTGCCGCGAAAGCCGCTCCCGGTTACGGGCGTGCAAAAGCGATTATCAAGTTTATCAATGAAATCGCCGCTCTTATCAATAAAGATACGGTGGTTTCGGATCGTATGCAGGTACTCTTTTTGCCCAACTACACGGTATCGTATGCCGAAAAGATCATTCCCGCGGCGGACGTATCAGAACAGATTTCCACGGCAGGAACGGAAGCTTCCGGTACCGGCAATATGAAATTCATGCTCAATGGTGCGGTGACACTCGGCACGTACGACGGTGCAAACATTGAGATCGTCGAGCGGGCAGGGGAGGAAAACAACTATATTTTCGGTGCGCGTGTGGAGGATCTCCACGCAATGAAGGATACCTATTCACCGCAAGCATATCTGCAGTCAGAGCCGCGTTTGCGGCGCGTAGTCGATACCTTGGTTGACGGCACGTTTGACGATGGCGGAACGGGAATGTTTCGCGACCTGTACGATTCGCTCACCACGGGCGCGTTATGGCATCGTTCCGATCCGTATTACGTGCTCGCCGATTTTATACCGTATTGCAAGCGGCGAGCAGAACTGAATCGTGATTATCAAAACCGCGAGTTGTTTGATCGCAAATCGCTGCTTAATATCGCCCATGCCGGTTACTTTTCCAGCGACAGGACTATCAAAGAATATGCCGAAGATATCTGGAAACTATAAAAAAGGCAGCGCCTTTGGCGCTGCCTTTACTATTTTTTATCAAGACATACCACACACTCAATATGCTGTGTGTGCGGGAACATATCAAACGGTTGAATGTAGGTGACGCGATACCCGTTTTTTGTCAGCACGCGCAAGTCGCGCGCCTGCGTTTCGGGATTGCAGGAAATGTAGACAACCTTTTTCGGCGCCAACGTAATCAACGAGTTTAGGAACGGCATATCACTGCCCGCACGCGGCGGATCCATAAAGACCACGTCTACGTGCTGTCCTTCCTCGGCAAGCGCTACCATATAGTTTCCCGCATCGGCTTCGATGAAATGTGCGTTGGTGATATTGTTGCGTTTGGCGTTTACACGCGCATCCCGCACCGCATCACCGTTGACCTCGACACCCACCACTTGACCGGCAGATTTTGCGGCGATCAAGCCGATCGTGCCGATCCCGCAATACGCATCCAATACCGCTTCTTTACCGGTAAGAGCGGCAAGTTCAATAGCTTTACCGTACAGCTTTTCGGTCTGCGCGGGGTTGATCTGATAAAACGAGCGGGGAGAGATGCGGAACACGCACCCGCACAGCGTATCTTCAATGTAACCGACGCCGTGCAGCACTTCTTCGCGCTCACCGAGCACCATACTGGTTTGGTGAGGGTTGATGTTCAGCACTACCGTGGTGATTTCGGGATGCCGCTCCAATAACGCTTGTACAAAGCGCTTTTTCATCGGGAATATGGGGTGCGCGGCAACCAAGGCCACCATCACTTGACCGCTTGTAAATCCTCGACGGATCAGCACGTGGCGCAAAAAGCCTTTGCGGCTGTCTTCTTGATAGGGGAGCATTTGAAATTCAGGGAGCATACGACGAATGGATACCACGATCTTATCGGCGACAGGATCCTCAATCTGACAAGAATCCACCTTGACAATGCGGTGCGTGCTGGACTGGTATACACCCGACAAGATTTCGTGCCGACGCGTTAAGGCAAATGCCGCTTGTACCTTGTTGCGATAGTGATAGGGGAAATCCATTCCAACGATCGGCGAAACGCGGTGATAGCGACCGAGCAAGGAGATCACTTTCTCCTGCTTATAACGCAGTTGTTGCTCGTAGCTCATATTTTGCAGCTGACAGCCGCCGCACTTTTTAGAGAGCGGACAGCGTGGCAGTGTTGCGGGTTTTGCCATTTATTTCCCCTCCAAGAAGTAGGTAGCCTCCATATCGGCGACCGACAAGGCGAAAGCAAGCGGGAACATTTCAAAGGCTTTGCCGACGTTGCGCGCATCCTCGTCACCTGCAAAACCCATATGATACCGAATTGCAAACGCCTCCTCGCGGGTCAAACGCATGTAACCGGAGAGAATGTATACCGATTTTTCACCGTGACCGTAGGGAAGGGTATCATCGATCTCGTAAGTGGGAACTTTTTGCCACACGCCGTTTTCATCTTTCACGTTGCGTGTGCCCGCTTTGTAAAAATTGATCTTGCATACGTCGTGAAGTAGGGCAGCAATCGCGATGCTTTCTTCGCTGTATTCCAAACCGTACACACCTTTTACACGCTCACGGTCAAGGTAGTGGTGTAAACAATCGTATACGTTTAAACTATGCTCCACAAGTCCGCCTTCGTGCGATCCGTGAAACCGCGTGCTGGCAGGGGCAGTGAAAAAATCACAGTTTTTGGATTCCAAATACTCCAAAAACTTGTCAGCACCTTCGCGCTTGATATGCTCTTTGTAGATAGCAATAAAACGTTCTTTCGGACTCATTTCGAACTCCTTTTTCTCATAAAGATATCGTGATGAGTATAGTATAAAGTGTTTTGCGGAAAATTTCAAGATTTCGCGTGACAAAAGCATATGAATGGTGTAGAATAGGCGGTAGGTAAAGGGGATAGAGTTATGAAATCGTTCTTTAAGCGTTTTATGGTTCCTATCAAAGGCTTGATTATCGGCTCATCTATGGCTGTTCCCGGTGTCAGCGGCGGCACGATGGCGATCGTTCTCGGTATTTATGATCGCTTGCTCGGCGCCATTAGCGGTATCCGTAAAAATTTCAAGGAGAATATGTGGTTCCTTATCCGTTTCGGCTTGGGTGCCGGAATCGGCTTGGTACTGTTTTATGAACTTATCGGCTACTTGCTTGAGATTTTCCCGATCCCTGTTGCCGCTTTGTTCTTCGGTGCGGTAATCGGCGGCATTCCCGCGCTGATCGGTAAGATCAAGCCGGAGAAGGCGACGGCAGGATTTTGCATCACCTCACTGTTGTGGGGCGTCTTAGGCGTGGCGATCGTACTGGGTGTTGCGAACATCTTGGATATTCTCAAATGGTTTGGTTTGGTTGAACCGAACGTTACCTCTTTGGTATCCACTACCGGCAGCATCACACTTGCTAACGTTTTGCTCTGGATTGTCACAGGTTTTGTGATTTCGATTGCGCTTATCTTACCCGGCATCAGCACCTCGCATATGCTGATTATTTTGGGTATCACCAGCATCTTAAAGATGCCGTTGCCGGCACTCGCCGTTATCGGTATTTCGTTGCTCGTCGGCATTTTTGCTATCACAAAGCCGCTCGAATGGGCAATGAACCGCTTTACACGTCCGACCTATTGCGTCATTATCGGCTTTGTAATTGGTTCGTTGTGGGATATTTTTGAGGAACGTATCATTCCGGGATTCGGTGCGCTCGGCACGGTGTGGTGGCATTGGGTGCTGACGATTGCCGCCGCGGTTGTTCTGTTTATCGGCGGTTTGACCGGTCTATTGTACCTTTCAAAGTTTTCAGATGACTAATGCAAAAAGGATGAGGCATTGCGCCTCATCCTTTGTTTTTTATATTGATATTTCGTTACTATGACAGTATAATAGTAGTATTGTTATGAAAGGCGTGCGTGAAGATATGAACTATACGGAATTCTATACCTCGCTGTCCGGTAAAAAGGTAGCAGTTTGCGGTATCGGCCGCAATAATACCCCTGTCGTGTTGCAACTACTTGCTCACGGTGCCGACGTGACGGCTTGTGATAAACGCTCACGTGAAGAACTCGGTGAAACGGCTGACCTTTTGGAACGTGCCGGTGCTGCGCTTCAACTTGGTGAAGGCTACTTAGACACCCTGGATGCGGATCTGATTTTACGTACCCCCGGTATGAAACCGTATCTGCCGCCGTTTGAAGCAGCACGTACTGCGGGCAAAATCGTCACTTCCGAAATGGAATTGTTTTTTGATCTGTGCCCCGCACCGATCTATGCGGTAACGGGATCAGACGGCAAGACCACCACGACCACCGTGATCGCAGGTTTGTTGCAAGCCGCGGGAAAGACGGTGCATCTCGGCGGCAATATCGGCAGACCGTTGTTACCGATTATTGAAGAAATTGAAGATTCGCATACCGCTGTGACCGAACTTTCCAGTTTTCAGTTAACGATGATGACTCAAAGCCCGAAAGTCGCGGTTGTCACCAACGTTGCTCCGAATCATCTGGATTGGCATACCGATATGCAAGAATATATTGATGCCAAAAAGAATTTGGTAGCGCATCAGCAACCGACAGACCGTGCGGTATTGAATGCAGATAACGAGATCACGGCATCCTTTGCCGATGATTGCACGGGTGAAGTTTGGTACTTCTCGCGTCGTCATCCCGTAAAACGGGGAACTTATCTCGGTGAAGACGGGATTCTCTACGGCACGGACGGCACGAAAACGGTTGCCATTATGCCCGCCTCGGAGATCCGTATTCCGGGTGTCCATAATATCGAAAACTTTTTGGCAGCTTTTGCCGCTGTTTGGGGCGTGGTGCCGGTATCCGTAATGGCAGACTATGCCCGTACGTTCAGTGCTGTGCCGCACCGCTCGGAATTGGTTCGCGAGCGTAACGAGGTTCGTTGGTACAACGATTCCATCGGTTCCAGTCCGTCGCGCACCATCGCGGGACTCAAAGCCTTCAAGCAAAAGGTGATCTTGATTGCGGGCGGATACGATAAGCATATTCCGTACGATCCATTGGGACCTGTCGCTGCCGAAACGGTGTCTGCCGCTATCTTGCTCGGTGCTACCGCGGGTGCGATCGAAACCGCCATACGCGCCTGTTCCGATCTGCCGATCTATCACGTTGCCGATATGGCAGAAGCGGTCAAAACAGCCGATAAAATCGCAAAAAACGGGGATATTGTATTTATGTCACCCGCCAGCGCCAGCTTTGATATGTATAAAAACTTTGAAGAGCGCGGCGATCACTTTAAGCAACTCGTTAACAGTTTGTGAGGAAATACGTTATGGAATTAAAAAGTACGTTACGTGCGCTCTGCTCGGCATCCGGTGTGAACGGTTGCTGTGAAGCGGGGGATGTTGCGGCGCAGTTGTTATCGGAGTTTACCGATGACATTCACCGCGACCGCTTGGGAAACGTCCGGGGTGTGCTGAAATCCGACATTCCCAATGCGCCTACACTGCTGTTGGAAGCGCATATTGATGAGATTGGCTTTACCGTTACCGCCATTGACGATAACGGCTTTTTGCGCGTTGCCCCGTGTGGTGGGGTGGACAACCGCGCTTTGTCGGCGGCACCCGTTATGGTGTTGTCTGATCCGCTTTGTAACGGTGTGTTTTGTGCGATACCGGCACACCTCGCAAAAGACGATGCACCGCTCACGGAACTGACCGAACGCGGTATTGACGTCGGTATGAGTGCCGAAGAAGCAAAGACGCGTATCCCGATCGGTACACGCGTCGTGTTTGCGGCTCATTTTGAGGAGTTATTAAATGACTGCGTTTGCGCTAAAGCGTTGGATAACCGCGCAGGCGTTGCTGCCGTTTTATATGCACTTTCGCTCCTTAAAGGGAAACCTTTGCCATTCAATGTAGTGGCGGCTTTTTGCGTTCAGGAGGAACTCGGCTTGCGCGGTGCCAAAACTGCTGCGTTCGGTATCCAACCGGATGCTGCAGTCGTTGTTGACGTTAGCTTTGCACACACGCCCGATGCGGATAAAGCAACTTGCGGTACGCTCGGCGGCGGTGTGATGCTCGGTATATCTCCGATTTTGGATATGACGATGACGGATTCTCTGCGTGATTTGGCAGAAAAACAAAAACTGCCGTTGCAATGTGAAGTGATGGGGGATACCACCGGTACCAACGCCGACGCGGTCAGCGTAACGGCGCAAGGTGTTTCCACCGCGCTGCTTTCCGTCCCGCTTAAGTATATGCATACACCCGCTGAGGTCGTTTCTCTGCGGGACGTGGAAACGGTTGCCCGTTTGATCGCGGCATTCGTTTCCGAAGGGGAGGTGTCGGATCGTGCTTAATACGTTGAAAGACTTATGTGCGCTTTCCGGTATATCGGGCCGTGAACACGCCGTGCGCGACTATCTTATCAAACACTTGGAAAAAGCCCCCGCGATTACCGACATTCGCGTGGATCGGTTGGGAAATTGCATGGTTTCTCTTAAAGGACGTAAACCTGCACCTAAAAGGGTGTTGTTTGCCGCGCATATGGACGAGGTAGGCGGTATCGTTACCGGTATCACCGAAGACGGATATTTGCGTTTTGATATGGTTGGCGGGATGACTCCCGACGTACTCTTTTCCCGCGTGGTATGGGTAAATGGTCACGCGGGTGTAATTGGCGGAAAAGCCGTTCACCAGTGCAAAGGCGAGGAAAAAGCCAAAATTCCCGCCGCCCGCAATATGCTGATTGATATTGGTGCTGCCTCAAAAGATGAAGCGCGCGCCGTTGCGCGTGAAGGCGATGCGATTACCTTCTCGCCGAATGCTTTTTCACTTGCCGACGGCAAACTTTGTGCCAAAGCGTTGGATGACCGCGCGGGATGTGCGCTGTTGTTGCAACTGGCACACACTGAGCCGGAATATGACGTCACGCTTGTTTTTACCGTGCAAGAGGAAATCGGTTTACGCGGTGCAATGACTGCTGCTTTTGCTCTGCAGCCCGAGATCGCCGTAGTAGTGGATTCCACAACGGCGGCGGACAGTGCGGGCGTGCCGTCGGATAAGCAGGTTTGTCGTATGGGCGAGGGTCCCGTTGTTTCTTTTATGGATCGTCAAACGATGTACGATCCCGCTTTGTATACGTATATCCGCGAGTTGGCGGAGAAAAATCATATCCCGACACAAACCAAAACGATGGTCGCAGGCGGCAACGATGCCGGTGCGTTCCAACGTGCGGGTGAAGGTGCTTATACGGCGGCGGTATCCTTGCCGTGCCGCTACATTCATTCGCCGTCTTCGGTGCTTAAAGAACAGGATATTACCGACACTTATCGCTTGTTGGAATTGCTGCTTAACACCTTGCCGACGTGGGAGAATCCCGTATGATTTCCTTGATCGATCGGAATCTCCCGAACGGCATCATTGGTGACGAGCCAACGTCGGGCCGCTTACTTTCCTGGTGGGAAGCGTACCGCGATACGCCTATTGCTCGTTTTTATCAAACGGAACACGGCGGCGCGATTGCTGTTATGGACACCCAAGCGGTAGTTTGTGTTCCCACGGAAGATACCGAGGAAGTTTCCGCTTTTTTGAGTTTACAGCCTGAAATTTGCTCGATATATACAAGCGATCCCACGTGCTGTATTGGCAAGGTAAAGCACTTTACCGCTATGATGGCACCAAACATCACAGATGCAGAAACGCTTGAAACAGTCAGTTTGCGGGACTTACATCCTTTTTTACAACCGTTTTTTGATGATTTACCGCCGTTTGAGGCGTGGTATTTGGACGTGTCATATCGTACGCGCCACGACCTTTGCCGACACGCGGCAATTACCGATAATGGTGTTATTGCATCCTCTGCCATGACGGTAGCAGAATGGCAAAACGGCGCGTTGCTCGGCGGTGTTGCTACGGCACCTGCTTACCGCCGCCGCGGCTATGCGGGACGTTGCGTATTGAGTTTAACAGCAGCTTTACAACAAAGGGGAAAGACCGTTTGGATTTGTCCTTATAATCTGCCCGCACAGCGTTTATACGAATCATTGGGGTTTCGGGAGCGTGCGACCGTGACCGTCATTGAAAGGAAGTAATTTAGCAATATGGATACACAATTTTTCGCTATTGATCCTCGCTTGCAAGCGCTTTCAAACGAAGCAATAACGGCAGCAAAGCAGGCGTTCGATCGGATTGACAAGATTACGGAATATAATCAGCAAAAAGTGTTGTCCGCTTTTATCCGTCATAAGGTTAGCGAAAGTCATTTCGCTTCCACCACCGGTTACGGCTACGGCGATCGTGGTCGTGATGCACTGGAAGAGGTGTTCGCCGACGTGATGGGCGCCGAGGACGCGCTTGTGCGTCACAGCATCCTGTGCGGTACCCACGCCATTACACTGGCATTGTTCGGTGTTCTGCGCCCGGGTGATACCTTGCTTGCTGCCACCGGCAAGCCGTATGATACACTGATTGGTGTGATTGGTGCGGACAAGCCGTCCGACGGTTCATTGGCAGAGTATGGTATCGGTTACAAAGAAGTACCGCTTACAAACGGTCATCCCGACCTTGACGGTATTACGGCAGCGCTCAAAGAGGATCCTACCATTCGTATGGTACATATTCAGCGCTCCCGCGGCTACGATCTGCGGCCGTCTTTATCCGTTGCCGCGATCGGCGAGATCATAACGACCGTTCGCGCCGTTCGTGCGGATGCGGTGGTGTTTGTGGATAATTGCTACGGAGAATTTGTTGAAACGATCGAGCCGACGGCGGTTGGCGCGGATCTGATGGCGGGTTCACTCATTAAGAATCCGGGCGGCGGTATCGCTGAAAATGGCGGATATATCTGCGGCCGTCGTGATTTGGTGGAACAGTGTTCTTATCGTATGAGTACACCGGGACTTGGTCGCGAGGTGGGCGCTTCACTCGGACACAACCGTTCCTTGTTTATGGGCTTGTTCCACGCTCCCCACGTAGTAGGCGAGGCCCTGAAAACAGCCGTCTTTGCCGCTTCGTTATTTGAACGTTTGGGATACCGTTGTTCGCCGACGTCTGACGAGGTGCGTGCCGATATCATTCAAGCTGTTTGTTTGGGAAATTCAGACGCGCTGATCGCGTTTTGTCGCGGTATTCAAAGCGGTGCGCCCGTCGATGCGTACGTAACACCTGAGCCGTGGGATATGCCCGGATACGATAATCAAGTCATTATGGCGGCGGGCGCGTTCACACTTGGCTCGTCCATTGAACTGTCTGCTGATGCACCGCTGCGCGATCCGTTTGCGGTGTATATGCAGGGTGGACTCAACTTCCACTCGGGCAAGATCGGTGTGCTGTTGGCGGCACAAACGATGTTGGATAATGGTCAGTTGGCCATATAAAAATATATCTGGGAGGTATACCGATGAAAAAGAATTTTAGCACGTTAGGCGCAATGGTCGATTGTTCCCGTAATGCGGTTATGAATTTGGAGGAACTGAAACGATTCACTAAACTGATCGCGAAAATGGGGTATAATCAGCTGTTCTTATATATGGAAGACACATACGAAGTGGAGGAAGAGCCTATGTTCGGTTTCTTCCGCGGAAAATATTCCATCAAGGAACTGCAGGAACTGGATGCGTTTGCGGATGAAAACGGTGTAGAGCTGGTGCCGTGTATTCAGACGTTGGCGCACCTCAACTGCATCATCCGCTGGCCGCGATACAAGGCGATGTTGGATCGTGACGACATACTGATGGTCGGTGATCCCAATGTGTATGAATTTATCGACCACATGTTTGCCTCACTTCGAAAGAGCTTTAAGACCAATAAAATCAACATTGGTATGGATGAGGCGCATAACCTCGGTAAAGGTCGTTACCGTGATGAACACGGTGAGCGAAATAAGAGCGATATTTTACTTGAACATCTTGGCAAAGTAAGCGAGATCGCTGCTCGTTACGATTTCGAGCCGATTATGTGGAGCGATATGTTCTTCCGTCTTGCCAACAACGGCGCGTATTATGCCGATGATACCAAGTTTTCTCAAGAAATAAAAGACAAGGTCCCGCAAAACGTGACGTTGGCATATTGGTCGTATGCGGAACTGCAAGAAGAACGTTACACGAACATGATCAAGGCGCACAAACAACTTACAGATAAAATAATGTTTGCGGGTGGCGCTTGGAAATGGGAAGGCTTTGTTCCGCATAGCGAACCTGCTGTCGCCGCAACTAAAGCAGCTTTTACAGCTTGTGCAAAAAATGGTATTAAAAACGTGCTTCTAACGCTGTGGGGTGACAACGGTGGTGAGGCATCGGATTATTCCGTATTGCCCGCGTTGTGTGTTGCCGCGTGTATCAATCTCGGTATTACCGATGACGAAGCAATCAAAGCCAAATTTAAAGAATGGATCGGTGCGGATTTCGATGCCTTTATGACGCTCGGGCTGCCGGATAAAGTGGAAGGGTATGCACTGAATCAGCACGCGAATCCCTCCAAATATCAATTGTATAACGATTGCTTTTTAGGCATTTTTGATGCTGGTGGTATTTGTGAAGACGATGGCAAATACTATGCCGACGCTGCTGCTAAAATCCGCGAAGCAAAAGAAAAATCCGGAGAATACGCTTACGTTTTCGATACTATCATTGCGCTTTGTGATGTCTTGGAACTTAAGGCGGAAATTGGTATTCGTACTCGAAAAGCTTATCTTGCGGGGGATACAGCGGAACTTCGCGCCATTGTTGCTGATTATGGTACGATGCTTGACCGTACCGAAACGCTTTATCAGGCATTCCGTAAACAATGGTATAAAGAAAATAAACCGTTCGGTTTTGAGGTGCAAGATATACGCTTTGGCGGTCTTATCATGCGTATGAAAAACTGCCGCCGCACGTTGGAAGAGTACCTGTCAGGTGCCGTTTCCTCCATTCCGGAATTGGAAGAAGCGCCGATTGCTTCTATGACGCGGAAAAGCAGATGCGGAAGATGGACGGAAATGGTGACCACTAACACGTTATAATACGCGCATACTTTCATCTTGCGCTCCATATAGTGTATAGAACACAGATATGGGGTGAGAGCATGAAAGGGGCCGTTGAAGAACGCGCGATTGAACTTGGCGAATACATATTGGAAAATAAAACTACGGTACGCGCCGCGGCAAAGAAATTTCACATTTCAAAATCGACGGTGCATAAGGACGTTTCCGATCGTCTGCAGACGGTGAACCCACAACTATATGGTGAGGTGCGTCGTGTGTTAGAGATTAACAAAGCACAACGTCACATACGTGGCGGTATCGCTACCCGTGAAAAATACCGACACGAAGATGAATAAAAAACACCCCGCTTGTTATGTTGACAAGCGGGGATTTAATTTGTACAGAATTCTACAAATATGAGAATTTCAAAAGAGTGTAGGCGTAACTGGGGATTTACAAGTAGAATCGAAAAGTGTATACTGGTATTGTAATATCATCTGGAAACGAGGTGTTTGTTTGAATCTCAAAAGCCAATATTTCGCAAAGAATTTGCGAACACTGCGGACGGTGGCTAATCTGACGCAACAAGAACTGGGTGAAAAGTTAAATTATTCCGGCAAAGCGGTCAGCAAATGGGAGTCGGGGAGTGTCATTCCGCCTGTTGAGGTGATTTTTAAGATTGCGGATCTGTTTCAAACGGATATCAATTCGTTGTTTTATTCCACTGAAACACCAACCTATTTTTTAGGTGTAGACGGTGGAGGAACTTCAACGGAATTCGTTTTGGTGGATGAAAACGACACCGTTCTCAGCCGATGCGTGTTGGGACCTTGTAATGTCCTTAATATGAGTGACGATGAAGTGAATAACGTTCTAACGAGTGGCATTAAGGCGACCTGTTCAAACATCCCGCTTAGTCGGGTTGCGGCTTTTTTCGGTATGGCAGGCGCGGCGAGTTTAAGTGTTGAGAACAGACTGGTTCCACTGCTAAACCATTTCGGGTTTGCCGGGTATTCATACGGCGCAGATGCAAAAAACATTATTTCCGCAGGATTGTACGGCCGTGATGGTATCATTACCATTTTGGGAACGGGTTCTGTCGTTTTTTCCTCTGTGGGAAATACGGTGAAACGATACGGCGGTTATGGTCATCTCTTGGGAGATTATTGCAGCGGGTACGAATTTGGTCGCGCTGCATTGAACGCTATATTGGCACAAACCGATGGCAGTGGTTGTGCAACAATCCTTACCGAATTGTATCATAACACTAACAAAACTTCCGTTTTCGATATGTTGCCGACATTCTATCAACAGGACAAGTCATTTATTGCCTCGTTCGCATCGCTTGTGTTTGAGGCTTATCAAAAAGGTGATGTCGTTGCGAAAGCAATTGTCGTGGATAACGTATCAAAGCTGTGTAAACAGATCACGGCGGCACTTCGGGAGTGTAATAGTCAGGAAAATATCCCCCTTGTAATAAGCGGTGGCTTAACTACCTATGCGGATATCTTGATACCGTTGTTTCAGGAACATATTGCCTGTGACAACGTACAGATTGAAATTTTATCGGATCGTCCCGTTATGGGCGCTGTCCGTTTGGCGAAACTTTTAGGTGGTGAAACCAATGATTAAAACCGAACAGAGAAATCCGAACTCAACTCATATTGATGGTATGACAGCGGCGGAAATGGTTGACGTTATGCAAGTCGCTAACGTTGAGGCGGTAACGGCGGTGTCACTGGCAAAAGAGGAAATTACGCTGGCGATCGATAAAATCAGTGAGCGTATGAAAGTGGGCGGCAGGCTTATTTATGTTGGTTGCGGTACGTCGGGACGACTTGGTGTTCTTGATGCATCCGAATGTCCCCCAACTTACGGCGTATCGCCCGAATTGGTAGTTGGTATTATCGCGGGAGGAGACGGCGCCCTTCGCACTGCTGTTGAAAATGCGGAGGATAACTTTGAAGCGGGGCAGCACGATTTGAAATTCCATACCGTCGGTCCGAATGATTCGATTGTCGGTATTTCCGTTGCCGGAAACGCCGCTTATGTCGATGGCGCAATCGAATATGCCAATTCCGTTGGCGCACTTACCGTTGGGTTGACCTGTAATCGCGACAGTTTGTTGAACAAGCACGCAAAAATCTGCATTGTAACCGATACCGGTCCTGAAGTGGTAACGGGTTCGACACGTATGAAAGCGGGAACTGCCCACAAAATGGTGTTAAATATGTTGTCCACCGGTGTTATGATAAAACTTGGGCGCGTCTATGAGAATTATATGGTGTATGTTAAGCCGACCAACAAGAAACTCAAGGAGCGTATGATTCGTATGACCGGCGAGCTTGCCCCTTGTTCTGCCGATAAGGCGGAAAGTCTTTTGGAAGATAGCGGATGGGATGTCAAACAAGCGGTCGAGACTTTCCGACGTGCTTGAAAAGTAGGAGTGAGGGCTATGACAACCAGTAAAATTATTACAGTAAACGGTCGACCGCGGTTGTGCGTCAATGATGAGATACTTCCTGCGTGCGCTTACGTAACGTATTTTGACGAACGTCATTGCTATGACGATTTTGTCAAAGCGGGATATCGTTTATTTTCCGTAACGGTGTCTTTTGCATCGCGCCCCGTCAACTCGTACGGCGGTGGTTTTACCCCTCATGAAAGAGGAATTTTTGACAAAGAGGATGTTGTTGACTTTTCGTGCCTGGACGAGGCTGTAGAACGCATCTTAAAAGCTTGCCCGAACGCGTATATTTTCCCGCGTATTTATGTCACGATGCCTAAATGGTGGTGCGAAAAATATCCGCAGGAAACACTGCTCGCTCCGGATGGGGAGCATCGCGAACTTCTTTTTTCCGATCAGTTCCGCACGGATGCAGCCGATATGCTTCAAACAGTGATTGCGCATATTCAAAACGCTTCGTATGCTGATAACATTATCGGCTACCATTTGGCAGGCGGTCGTACGGAGGAATGGTTTAATTTCGGAACGGAATACGACGACTATGAAACCGAAAAGCCGTATTTTATCAAGTACTTAAATCAGAATTATCCCAATGAACTGTACGACGATGAAGTACCTCTCAAGAAAACTGCGTTTGGAGAAGGGGAAGTGCAAAGCCTAACACTCAGACGGTATATGGAGTTTTTGAACGTTGAGGTTGCCAACTCGATCATTCATTTCGCCAAAACGGTAAAAGAAGCGGTTGGGTTTACGCAGACGGTCGGTGTGTTTTACGGATATACGATGGAAGTCGCGGGCGGCTTTTTCGGTGAACTCGCCATCGATACGTTGATCGATTGCGAATACATCGATTTCTTCTGCGCACCGAACTCTTATTACAATACTCGCGCTTTAGGTGTTGACTGGGGCGAAATGATAGCAACGGGCTCGGTTAAAAGCCACGGAAAACTGTGCTTGGCGGAAGGCGATATTCGAACATCACTTTCGGATTTCATCAACAATTGCCGCCCCGGGGCAGATAAGAACAACAAATATTACGGAGCCATCTGGTTGGGACCGAAAACAATCAAAAAATCCGTTTCGGCTATGCGGAAAAGTTTTGCTCATCAGATTGCCTACGGAAACGGACTTTGGTGGTTTGATATGTGGGGTGGATGGTATGCGCATCCGTCGTATATGCGTGAAGCTAAAAAATGTCTGCAACTGTATAAGACCTTGAAACCGGAACAACATACGTTCAAACCTGAAATTGCTATTTTTGCAGACGGGGAACTGTATCAACGGCAAATGATAGGATCACCGCTTTATCGCGCGCCGTCTGACTTGCGCAACGCATTCGGAAACAGCGGTATCCCGTATGAGATCTATTTGCTTCGTGATTTTGAGAAGCATTATCGCCAATACAAAGCAGTGGCTTTCCCGATTCCTATAATGTCCAAACAACTTGAAAAGGCAATTGAACTTTGCAAGGAAGCCAATATACCGTATTTGATCGTGGATGACGAACACCCCTCATACACATCTAAAGATATACGAGCGTTTGCTAAAAAAGCGAATGTGTTTACGTTCTGTGAAACGGATGACGTTGTATACGTTGGTAACGGGTTGTTGGGAATTCACGCAGCCTCCAAAGGCACCAAAACCATTCGTTTGCCCAAAAAGAGTGTCTTAAAAGACGTTTATTCGCGCAAAAAAGCATTCACTGCCGATATCATCGAACTGGATATGGATGAATTTGAAACGCGATTATTTACCATTCAAGATGCAGAATAATATAAAAACAACCTCTGCCATACAGCAGAGGTTGTTTTTATTCTTCGTATATTGCGACACCCATATCTCCGTCTATTTCGGGGACGAAGACCGCCACGACTTCTTTGCGGGAGGTCGGTAAGTTTTTACCGACGAAATCGCCGCGAATGGGCAGTTCACGATGACCACGGTCGATGAGTACCGCTAATTGAATGCGTTGCGGACGTTCTTGCTTCATCACCGCATCCAACGCCGCACGAACGGTACGCCCGGTATAAATTACGTCATCTACCAAAACAACGGTTTTATCCTTGATGGGGAAATCAATCTTGGTACTGCTTACAATCGGATCTACCGATAATCCATCCAAATCGTCGCGGTACAACGTAATGTCCAGCGAGCCGACCTCGATCGGAATATCCGAAAATGAGCGGATGTTTTCCGCCAATCGTTGCGCGAGCGGGACACCGCGTCGCTGAATACCGATCAGACACAACGTATCGCAACCGGCGTTCTTTTCCACGATTTCGTGCGCCATACGTACGAGTGTACGCTTGACGGCGCTTTCATCCATAATGTGTGATTTCTCTGTCAGCACGATTTATTCCTCGCTTGCTTCTTCCTCGTCCAGAATGGCAACGGCGGGCAACGTGACAATACGCGCGCCGGTATCGGTTTGTACAGTGTCAAAGGTCATTTGACCGCCGCATACCGAACAAGCGGGACGAAGTTCCTCGTCCGATGCGCGAATCGGCAACGCTATACCGCGTTGGCTGGCAATGCAGGCGCGTTGATGACCCGAAAGCACCTCGCCGTGACCGCATTCGCACAAGGCGATCGTGATGGGGCGCATTTGCTCTTTCTTCGTACGCATCGTCTTGTACAGCTTGGGGCAGTACAACAAATCACTGGTGGAGAGTTTGGTGCTGCCGGAAACGGCAAAATCGTCCACAACGTTGAGTGAGCATTTTCCCGTTTTCAAAAAATAGCAGGTATTTTTATTTAATCGGATGGTAAGATCGACCATACCCTTCGGTCTATCCATAGCATAACACCTCAATTCAAAATCGATTATAACACATAATTTTGCATTTTCCTATATTTTTCGAAAAAATTTTTCTTTTGCCAAAATCGGTGTGATTTCCTATCAATAAACGGCATCAATTGCGGAACAGTAATAGTGGCAAACGCACGTAAAAAACGAGGTCTAATTATGAAAAAAACAATACGGATCATCAGCGGATGTGTCGCTGTGGTTTGCTTGGGTATCATCAGCGCCGTCACATATTGGACTTATCAATTACCCGATTCGTATCAAGTTGAAGAAGGTTCGACACTGTTTATCGATGAAAGCATTTCCATTTCGACGAATTTACAAACCGATCAAGCGGTATCGCGTTCGCTTGATGCAGCAGTAGGGGATACGTATCCGCTTAAACTGCATTGGCTCGGTTTGTTTCCCGTCAAAGAGGTCACCGTTTCGGTTGTCGAACAAGGCTGTGTGGTGCTCGGTGGAATCCCGTTCGGTATTAAACTGTATGCGGACGGCGTAATGGTTGTTTCCTTGTCAGCGGTTGAAACCGCCACCGGCAACCGTTATCCCGCCAAAAACGCTGGAGTCAAGGTCGGCGATCAAATTTTGTCGATAGATGGCGTGGCGGTATATACGAATGAAGACGTCAGCGACGCAGTCAAACGGTCTGCGGGTCAGAAAATGACGTTCCGCATTCGCCGCGATGGTATTGAATTTGACGTTCAATTTTGTGCCGAAAAATCCGCGAAGGAAGATTGTTATAAGGTCGGTATGTGGGTGCGCGACAGCTCTGCCGGTATCGGCACCGTTACGTTCTACGATCCCGCCACCAACGTTTTGGGCGGTCTCGGTCACGCGGTATGTGACGTAGATACAGGGGAAGTGATTCCCATTTCCTCGGGCGAGATCGTGCCGGCTCGCATTTATGGTGTTACCAAAAGTGAGGTTGGTACACCCGGCGAACTGCGCGGTGGTTTTGGAAACGGCACATACGGTCCACTTCTGAAAAACTGCGACCGTGGTGTTTACGCCTCTCTTGATGCCAATACCATGCTCGGTCAACGCTTGCCGATTATGCTCAAACAAGAGGTGCAAACGGGTGATGCCAAGATCTATACCACCGTATCCGGCACAAAACCCGCGTGGTACGATATTACGATTACCCAAGTTCGCTACCGCGATACCATCGGTACGCGCAGTATGGTGATAGAGATCACCGATCCCGATCTGTTAGCCGCCACCGGCGGCATCGTGCAAGGGATGAGTGGTACCCCTATCGTGCAAAACGGCAAACTTGTCGGCGCAATCACACACGTCTTTGTCAACGACCCCACCAAAGGCTACGCCATTTTTGCCGAAAATATGCTTGAAACCGCACAAAGCATTTCAAATGCACAACTCAAAGATGCCTCTTAAAAACAGTTGCAGCAAGGAAAATAAAGAATAAATCGGGGATGCTTGTGCATCCCCGATTTAAATTTTACAGTAATGAATCTTTGCGGAATTTAAGCGGCGGTATCCCTATTTCTTTTTTGAATACGTTGCTGAAATAATAAACGTTTTCATACCCGCAAAGGTTCGCAATTTGTCCAATGCTGAAATCTGTATTTATCAGAAGATCCTTTGCTTTTTCTATACGGAAATGTGTTATATATTCTGTTGGCGTTTTTCCTGTATACATTCTGAATCTGTTAATAAGGGTCTGAACCGAGCAACAATTTGTTTGAGCAAGAAGTTTTAAGGACAATTTTTTTGAAAAATTCTGTGAGATATATTCATACGCAGGCAATAAAGTATTTTCTGATTTTTTTAAAACGCAATTCTTTGATGTCAAAAAAATATCATTCACAAAATGCTCTATAATCTCATTTGAAGCATCTTCATTTATTGCTTTTATTAAATGCTCAACCGTATTTTCAAAGCGCATTTTATC
>JAZQTM010000105.1:0-17661 GCA_045630765.1 Acutalibacteraceae bacterium
GAAACCATCCGTTCCACCGTAACGGCGCCGATCTCGGCTGCTGTGCCGCGCCAGCCCGCGTGGGACGTGCCCACCACTTTGCGAACGGGATCTACGAAAAAGAGCGGCACACAATCCGCATACTGCGTGAACAGCACAACGTTCGGCTCATCGGTGAGCAGTCCGTCGATGTCCGTATACCCGCGCTCGCGGGTGACACCGCGACCGCGGTCAGCCGCCGTCGCGTTATAAATGACGGTGTGGTGTTCCTGCGCGGACACCACCGCATCTTCGTGATTTACGCCGATCGCTTTGCAAAAGCGCGCAAAATTTTCGCGCACCGCAGCATCGTCATCGCCGCGCGTGAAACTTAAATTCATATGCGCGTAGATGCCGTCGCTCACTCCGCCGTGACGGGTGGAAAAACCGTGCCGCACGAACGGCACCGCATCAAACGACGGGAACGTATAGTACGTAACGCCGTTTTGTTCGTGTGCTATCAGTGTTTTGCTTTGTAACATCGTTATCACCGTTATCAGTATACCATAAACGGCACTGCAATTGCAATCAAATCGCCAAAATCAATTTGAGCAACAGCAAGGTGACGATGCCCGGCACGCCCGCCACACACGCGATCCCCGACAACGCGTTAAGACCGAGCGACACCCCCGTGAACATCCCCGTCACGTTGACCGCCGCCAGCGCCGATGCCCCTTGCAGTACACCGCCGAGCAAGCTGCGGACGGGACGTCCCGTTTTGATGGCACCGATCAGTATAGCGATCCCGACACCTGCCGCTATACACCACAACAAAATCGTTAACCCCACGTTGTCCACCTCCTCTGGTAATAGGTATGTGGACAAAACGAAAAATATGAGCATAAGAAAAGAGCAAGAGCGAAACCGCTCTTGCTCTTTGTGCAGAACAAAACTTATGCGCCGAGGAATTTGGTAACGAGCATACCGGCAAGCACCAGCACGAAAAAGATGATGGCGAGGATCTTGGTCCACTTGGACAAGAACGCATCCAACGTGCGGGCTTTTGCCTTATCCATAAAGTTTTCAGCGGCGCCGGAAATCGCACCCAGATTGGACTGGTTGCCTTCCTGTAACAAAATGACGGCAATGATGATCAACGAAAATACGATGATAACCGCACCGATAATATATTCCCAAACTGTCATGAGAATTCCTCCTAAATCCAAACAAAACTGAAATGCAACTAACATAATACCATACTCTTTTTAAAAACGCAAGTATATTTTTAAAAGAATACGGGCAATCTAACTGCGGCGCAAATACACGTTCACTTGCGTTTGCCGTATTTGTCGCCTCGTTGCCGAACGGGTATCCCGTTCGGCAATGATTTTTTACAGCAACGTCAGTTGTTCTCCGACGTCTTCGGCGAGGGGCGTTGCACCCGCGGCGGGCAACGATTTGGTGCGATAGCGCGCCGCTTTGACCGACATACCATCCTCAAACGGGACAACCTCGTTTAAGCGGTGCTGTCCTTTGAGTGTCATCGCCTGAACACCTTGCGTGTCGCGGGTGGTTTTGGGAGCGATGGCGCCGGTATGCACGATCAGCCGTCTGCCGGAAGTGGAAATCAACATAAACTCGCGGTCTTCTTCTACGTGGAACATCGCGACAAGCGGCGATTTGACCGAATACGCGGCAATCAACTTGCGGCGATTGGTCTTGGTGGCGTACGACGCCATATCCACTTTTGCGACCTTACCGTTTTCAAAGAAGAACAGCATATAACCGGTATATTTTTCGGTGACGATCATCTTCAACGCATTTTCACCGTCGTCAAAGCCGAGTTTCGCGCCGACGAAATCACCCATCGCGCTCGCTTTGGTATCGGCAAAATCAGCGGCTTTGGATTTATAAACCGTACCCGCGTCACTGAAGAACAGCAATTCCATACGGTTGCCGGTTTCCACCGTTTGGATAATACTGTCGCCCTCTTTTAGGCGCTGCTCGCCGCTCATACGGAGTGACTGCGGCGTGATCTTCTTGAAATAACCGCCCGCCGTAAAGAACAACGTACACGGATAATCGGGGACGAGTTCCTCTGCCGCCTCTTTTTCCTCTTTGAGGTCGGTGGCGTAAATGAGCGTCGTCTTACGCGGTTGTCCGTATTTTTTGGCGACCGCGCGCAGTTCTTCGATGATGATGGTCTTGACACGGCTGCGGCTGTTTAAGATCGCTTCAAGATCTTCGACCTCCGCCTCCAGACGTTCAACTTCATCAAGACGTTTTAAGATGTATTCGCGGTTCAAATGGCGCAGTTTGATTTCGGCTACATATTCCGCCTGCACCTCGTCGATGCCGAAACCGATCATCAAGTTCGGCACGACCTCGACTTCTTCATCGGTATCGCGCACGATGCGCACCGCTTTATCAATGTCTAACAGGATCTTCTGCAAGCCGCGCAACAAATGCAATTTTTCTTTGGCGCGGTTGAGATCGTACACCACGCGGCGGCGGACACATTCGATACGGAACGCCGTCCACTCCTCAAGCAGTGCGCGCACACCCAGTACCTGCGGTACACCCGCGATCAGCACGTTAAAGTTACAGCCGAACGAATCCTCCAGCGGAGTGGCGGCATAGAGTTTCGCCATCACCTTGTCGGGATCGGTGCCGCGCTTTAAGTCGATGGTGATCTTAAGACCGTTCAAGTCGGTTTCGTTACGGATATCGTTGATCTCGCGTATTTTACCCGCTTTGACGAGCTCGGTCACCTTTGCGACGATCGCTTCCACGGTGGTGGAATACGGGATTTGCGTAACGTCAATGCAGTTGTTGGATTTATCGTAAGTATACACCGCACGGACACGGACACTGCCGCGACCGGTATCGTAAATTTTCTGCAATTCGTCACGGTTGTAGATGAGTTGTCCCCCGCTCGGGAAATCGGGCGCCTGCAAGGTGGAGAGCACGTCGTGCTCGGAATCTTTCATCAACGCAATGGCGGTTTCGCACACCTCTGCGAGGTTGAACGAGCAGATATTGCTCGCCATACCGACCGCAATACCGAGGTTGTTATTGACCAAAATTGACGGGAACGTGACGGGCAACAGCGACGGCTCTTTCATCGTGTTGTCGTAGTTGTCGACGAAATCCACCGTTTCTTTGTCGATGTCACGGAACAATTCGCCCGCGATGGGCGCAAGTTTCGCTTCGGTGTAACGCGAAGCGGCACATTCGATATCCGACGAATACGCTTTACCGAAGTTACCTTTGGATTCCACAAACGGGTGCAAAAGCGATTCGTTACCGCGGGAGAGGCGCACCATCGTATCGTAAATGGCGGCGTCGCCGTGGGGGTTTAAGCGCATCGTCTGACCCGCGATGTTTGCGGATTTAATCAGCGAGCCGTTTAACAAACCCATCTTGTACATCGTATACAAGAGTTTGCGATGAGAGGGCTTGAAACCGTCGATCTCAGGGATAGCACGGGACATAATAACACTCATCGTGTACGGCATATAGTTTTGGAGCAGCGTATCGGTAATGGGTTGTTGCTCCACGTCACCCGCGCCCGCAATGTGCGCGTTTTGCGGCAACGTATTGGCTTCTTGTTGGGGGTCCTTTTTCTTTTTTGCCATCGATCATGTCCCTCCTCTCATTCCAGATCCAGCATATCGAGGTATTCGGCGCCGTGCTCGGCGATCATCCGTTTACGTCCGTCAAGATCGTCACCGAGCAGTACGTCAAACAGTTCGGCGGTTTTCTCCACGTCACACGGATTGACTTTGATAAGACGGCGCGTCGGCGGATTCATCGTGGTGAGCGACATCATAGCGGGCTCGTTTTCACCAAGTCCCTTGGAGCGCTGAATGGTATATTTCTTGTCGCCGATCTCATCGAGAATCTCGGCTTTTTCGCGATCGTTGTAGGCAAAGTACGTGTCGGTCTTGGTATTGATCTCATACAGCGGGGTTTCCGCGATATACACGTAACCTTGCTCGATCAGTGTGGGCGTTAACCGATACAGCATCGCGAGAATCAGCGTGCGGATCTGGAAACCGTCCACGTCGGCATCGGTACAGATAATGATCTTGGAAAAGCGCAGTGCCGACAAGTCAAAGGTTGCCAAATTCTTGTTGGATTTGGATTTGACTTCCACACCGCAGCCCATCACCTTTAAAAGGTTGACGATGATCTCGCTTTTGAAGATCTTATCAAATTCCGCTTTTAAGCAGTTTAAGATCTTACCGCGAACGGGGATGACCGCTTGGAATTCCGAGTTGCGCGCCTGAATACACGCGCCCATAGCGGATTTACCCTCCACGATAAACAACTCACGCTGGGCAACGTCGCGGGTTCGGCAATCCACAAAGCCGGGCACGCGGGAGGCAAGATCGTTGCCCGATTGCAACGTTTTCTTTAAGTTCAAACGCGTGGTTTCGGCTTTTTCACGGCTGCGTTTATTGACGAGCACCTGATCGCACAAGCGGTCGGCGTCCGCCTTGTTTTCAAGGAAATACGCTTCCAAGCGATCTTTCAGGAATTTGGTCATCGCTTCTTGGATAAACGTATTGGTGATGGCTTTTTTGGTCTGGTTTTCGTACGACGTCTGCGTAGAGAACGACGAGGATACCAGCACAAGGCAATCCTGCACGTCTTGGAACGTGATCTTGCTTTCGTTTTTCAGGTATTTGCCGTTTTGCTTCAAATACGCGTCGATCTGCGACACGAATGCCGAGCGCACCGCTTTTTCGGGCGCACCGCCGTGTTCCAGCCAGCTGGAGTTGTGATAGTATTCCAACAGGTTTATCTTGTTGGAAATGCACATCGCAACGTTAAACTTAACCTTGTATTCCGGCTTGTCCTCACGGTCGCGGCCGCGGCGTTCCGCCGTCCATACCTGCACGTCGGTCATACCGTCCTCGCCGACGAGTTCGGTCACATAATCGGCAATACCGTTTTGGTAGATGAATTCTTTGGTTTCAAAGCTTCTGCCCTTTTGGTCTTTTAAGACGAACAGCAAGTTCGGGTTGACGATGGCTTGCCGTTTGATGATGTCTTCAAAATAGGTGATCGGCACCGCCGTATCGGTAAACACTTCACGATCGGGCATCCAACGAATGGTGGTACCCGTATCGCGTTTCGCGTACGGCTCTTTTTGCAAGCCGCCGACGTTTTCACCCTTTTCAAAATGCAACGTGTACTTGAATCCGTCGCGGCGCACCTCGACGTCCATATACGCGGACGAATACTGCGTGGCGCACGCGCCCAAACCGTTAAGTCCGAGCGAGAATTCATAGTTTTCACCGCTGTTGGTGTTGTATTTACCGCCCGCGTACAATTCACAGAAAACAAGTTCCCAGTTGTAGCGGTTTTCTTTTTGGTTGAAATCCACGGGGATACCGCGACCGAAGTCCTGCACCTCGATGGAGCCGTCCTCAAACCGCGTGGTGATGATCTTATTACCGTGTCCTTCGCGTGCTTCGTCGATGGAGTTGGATAAGATCTCAAACACCGCGTGTTGACAGCCTTCCAGTCCGTCCGAGCCGAAAATAACGGCAGGGCGTTTACGTACTCGGTCCGCGCCTTTGAGCGAGGAGATACTTTCGTTATCGTAGTTTGGCTTTTTTGTTGCCATTTTCTTCATCCTTTAACTGCTAAATATAGAGCCATATATACTCTATTTTATACCATATATAGGGGTTTCGTCAAGTTTGAAATTTTCTGAAAATTTTAATAGACTCTTGTCGGTTTTCGTTGTATAATAAGTAGGTATCTAAAAAGAAAGGGGGAATCGGTCGATGGATGCGCTGACACTTGAACAAATCATCGAAGTACAGGTTGCCGAAGAACTGGCACAACAAGAAAAGAAACCGCGCAAGCCGAAGAAAATACGGATCCGCTTCCCCGTTTTGCTCTTGGACGTCGTGTTGGCGGGTGTGCTGCTTTGCGTGTTTGCACTGTTTCATCACGTCATTCCGTTTTCGGTAGACGTCACAAAACCGGTCGTCCCCCCTGTTACCGACGAAGAACCCAATCAACCCGAATCCAACGTCGTTGAAGCTCCTTTCACCGCCGAGGTGGTGAAAACCGAGAATTCGTATACCAGCCAAAACATCGCGCTCTCGGTGGAAAAACGCACCAAGGGCGAAGGTGCTTCGCTCGTCACCTATTACGTGGCGGACATTCAACTGAAATCCATCGACTGCTTCCGCACCGCGTTTGCACAGGATAAGTTCGGTAAAAACATCAAAGAGGACGTGTTACCCCTCGCCGAGCGACACGGGGCGATCTTTGCCACGTCGGGCGATTATTACGGTATGAACGCATCCCGCACCGTCATTCGCAACGGCACCTTGTACCGTGCCTCCGACGTGGACGGGGATTTGTGCGTGTTGTACCGCGACGGGTCGATGAAGATCTTTTACGACCGTGATCCGTTTGATGCTGAGGCGGAAATGGAAAACGGCGCGTGGCAGGCGTGGAGTTTCGGTCCGTCCTTGTTCCAAAAAGACGGTACCCCGATCACCGCGTACGGCGGATATTTGGCGAAAGATCATCCGCGCTGCGCCATCGGGTATTACGAGGCGGGGCATTACGTTCTCGTCGTGGTGGACGGGCGCGATACCGGTTACTCGCAAGGGCTGACGATGGTAGAGCTCGCCAATCTGATGAAAGAACTCGGTTGCACCGCCGCGTATAACTTGGACGGCGGACAGACCGCGCAGATGGTCTTTGACGGAAAAATGGTCAACCAGCCGTATCAGAACGGACGCGTCGTCAGTGATATTTTGTATATCGGAGAGGTGGAGTGATGATGAAACGTATTTTCGCACATGCCGCCATTATCCTCACGCTCGTTCTCTTAACCCTGCTCATCTTTGATTATTTTAATCCGTCCATGGATTTTATCAACAACGCTATCACAAAGGTGATGGTCGGTGCATTTTGCATCGTCAGTCTGATCAACGCCGCACTGGTGCTGATCGCCATCCGCCGAGGGAGGTGACGGTATGAACCGTCGACAGTTGGAATATGCGGTGCGCCTTGCCGAGGTGCGCAGTTTTTCAAAACTCGCGGACGAATTGCATATCTCCCAGCCCGCTTTAAGTAAGCAGATCGGCGCACTGGAGCAAGAACTTGGTATCAAGTTGTTTGACCGTTCCGGCACGCCCTTGTCCCTGACACCCGCCGGCGCGTATTTTATTGAGGAAGCCAAACATCTTGCGTATAAAGAGGATCAACTCATCCGTACGTTGGAACAGTTCAAGTCCGGTGAGGCGGGACGGCTGACCATCGGTGTATCGCCGTTTCGGTGTATGTATTTGATGCCGAAGATCGTCCGCGCTATCCGCGAGAAATTCCCCGCCGTACAAGTGATCCTCCACGAGGATGACAGTACCGCCCTCCGCCGTGATGCGGCAGAAGGTAAATTCGATTTCGCGATCTTGAATTTACCGATAGATGAATCCGTTTTGGACGCCGTGCCAATCGAATCCGAGCCGTTGGTACTTGCCGTGCCGAACGAACTGGCAAAAACGTTGCCGTCGTCGGGCGGCGGTGCTTTGCGCGAGGTGGATCTGACCGATTGCAAAGACCTCCCCTTTGTGGTGGTGAGTGAAACGCAAGAGCTGCGGCAGATCTTTGATAAAATCTGCGCTGCGGCAATGGTACAGCCCAACATAGCAGCACAGGTGCAAAGCCTTTCCGCCGCGTTAGAGATGGCGAACAACGGCGTCGGTGCTACCGTTTTGCCGCTTCCCTTTGTGGAAGATTTCTTGCAAAATAAGCGCGTTGAATTGTTCACCATTAAGCACAACACCTATTCCCGCCGATCTGCTGCGGTCACGCGCCGTGGGCAATATCTGTCGGAATACGCAAAATATGCCATTCATTTGCTGACAAAATAACAAAACCGCCCGATACCGATCGGGCGGTTTTTTCTTTATTTCGTTTTCGGCTTTTTATCGGGCGTAAGCGCTTTCTCGCCCGCGAGATACATACAAACAAGAGCGAACAACACGAGAATAGACGTGGCGTAGGTGATGATCGGGATCATCACTTTATACAAGAACGTGCAAATCGCGGTCGCGGTGTCACCGCCGATAAGAAGCGCGGCAACGTAACCGAAGAAGGTCAGACCGCCGAGAAACAACGTGACCATCATGCCGTAACCAAAGATCAGTTTACCGATGTCCGATAACTTTTTCAGTTTTTCTTTCACGTTACTTCCTCCCTTACAAAACGGGCAACCAGCCCATCAATACGATCACCTGCATAATGAACTGCGTAGCGACCCACCACAGATTGTTTTTAAACGTCTTGCTGAAATCCGATTCCGCAATAGACATACCGGCGTACATACCGAGTCCGAGCGGAGGCGTGATGCCGCACATCACACCGCAAATGCACGGAAGCATCGCCGCGGCGAGAAGCGGGTTAACCCCCACAGCCGCAAGTGCGGCAATAAAAGTCGGACCAAACGTCACCACAATAGACGATCCGGGTATGATCATTCCCATCACGCAACTGATTGCCGAAATGAACACGACCATACCGAATTTGGAGAAGTGGAACCCTTGCACAAAACCGAGCAATTCCTGTGCCACGTTTAAGTCCTTGAACATCGCACCGATCATATACCCGATCACACAAACACCGACCGACGGAGCAATGGTTTTGACACCGCTCGCGAACATTTTGGCGATCTTATGCGGGGTAACGACAGATTTATCTTTTGCGATCAAAAGATTGTAAATCGCCGCCATACCGGGGATGAACAGCAACAAACTTGATGACAGGAATTTTGCACCCTCTGCCCCAAGTCGCGCCGTGAAAAACGTATCCTTAAACGCGGCATCCAGCAAGAACGGCAATAAGATGACAAGCGGTAATAACATACCCTGCCAACCGTTTTTGAATACCTCGGACAGTTTCGGCAGATCGTCCTTTGCCATCGGTTTCACTTTATAATATTTACAGAATAAGAACACCATCAACATACGTTGCGCGATAAACCACAACGAGATGATCCAAAGCACGCCCCAAAAACGGCCCTGTGACACTTCCTCCGGCAACAATGCCGTTAACGTCAACGCTTCCATTGCCGCTAAAATATTGGAGGACGGCGGGATCATATTGCCCATATAACTGGCGTTGCTGGAGATGTTCGCCGCCAATTCCGCGGGGAAACCGCTCTTTTTCATAGCGGGAACCGTGATGGTGCCGGTTGCCATAACGTTACCAGGACCGGAGCCCGACAACGCGCCCATAAACGCGCTCGCCATAACCGCCACGTATCCCGCACCACCGGTCACGCGACCGAGCAACGACAAAATGATTGCCACGCATCCGTCGATGATCTTGGTTTTTGTCAAGATAATGGACATCGCCACAAACGCGGTCATCGTGTATAACAAATTGGTGGACAGCGCCGCATCAACGTACTCCCATACATTACCGTAAGTGCCCGTTACAAAAAGCAATACCAGAAAACTGATAAATACCGCTTCGTATACCGGTCGCTTGAATAACAGAAACCACACTAAAATGGTTCCCAACATCACCAGCAGATAGATCAGTGCAGAAGGCATTGTATTCCCTCCATTTTATTCCGTTTTTGGAATGGATTTTATTCTTTATAGGTTATATTATAGCCTCTATTTTGAAAATGTCAAGCAAAAAACGGAGAAGCCTTTGTAAAAGGCTTCTCCGTTTTGTTATACGGGATCAAAGAAAGTATCGGGGTGAGTGGGGTCAAACAATTCGTTTGCCCACATCACGGTCACCAAATCGTCGGTGTCCGAAAGGTTGATAATGTTGTGCGTATAGCCGGGGAGCATATGCACCGCTTCGATCTTATCACCGCTGACTTCGAAGTTGAGTACTTCGTCCGAGCCGATCTTACGCTGTTGGATCAGTCCTTTACCGCTTACCACAATGAAAAATTCCCATTTGGTGTGGTGCCAGTGCTGACCTTTGGTAATGCCCGGTTTGGAAATATTGACACTGACCTGTCCGTGTGCCGCGGTTTTTAAGAGTTCCGTGAAACTGCCGCGCTCGTCCACGTTCATTTTAAGCGAAAACGCGGCTTTGTCTTTCGGCAGATACGACAGGTAGGTAGAATACAGTTTTTTTGCAAACGAGCCTTCCGCGATCTCAGGCATCACGAGTGTTTCGGGTTGTGCTTTGAAGGAATGGAGCAACTCAACGATTTCGCCCAAGGTGACTTTGTGCGTGACAGGAGCGGCACAAAACGCGCCGTCGTCACACAGCACGGTGTTGATGCCGTCGAAGGTGCAGTGATGTTCCTTGCCCTCCAACGCGTCCAGCATCTCCTCAACCAGATCATCGATATACAGCAGTTCCAACTGAATAGCGGGATCGTTTACCGTGATGGGCAGATCGTTTGCGGTGTTATGGCAGAACGTTGCGACTGCTGAATTGTAATTCGGGCGACACCATTTGCCGAACAGATTGGGGAAGCGATAGACCATCACCTTGGCGCCCGTTTCCTCACCGTAGGCAAAGAACAGGTCCTCCCCCGCTTTTTTGGAACGGCCGTACTCGCTGTCGTACCGACCGATGCAAGTCGCCTGAATGGAACTGGAAAGCAACACGGGGCACGTGTTCTTATGCTTTCTCAAGGTATCCAGCAACGTGGAGGCGAAGCCGAAATTGCCCGCCATAAACTCCTCTGTATTTTGCGGACGGTTGACACCTGCCAAATTGAACACGAAATCTGCTTGTTTACAGTAGGTGTCCAGTTCTTCGGGTGTGGAATCAATATCGTATTCAAAAATATTGTCAATCACAAGTGACGGACGGGTGCGGTTTTTACCGTCGCGGACGGTTTTTAAGGTCTCGACCAAGTTTTTGCCGACAAAGCCCTTCGCACCGGTTACTAAAATTTTCATCGTGTCACCTCATATAGCCCCAGATCGGATAACAACGCATTCACCGTTTCCACCTCGCGGTCGGATTGACCCGCCACCGTTGTCGCACGTATAAACGCACCTTTGATGCGTTTGTTGGCTACTTTTTGGAAAATGCGACGCACCTGATAGTACGGTGTCAATAAAGGCTTGCCGTCCAATGCCGGGTAAAGCTGTTTGAGATCGCGGTACGGCATAAACACCGTGTGCCGCAAAAAGCCGAAACGACCGTGTTGTGCAGCCGCGGCAGCCCCGCGTTGCTCGGCCGATCCGAACAGACCGCCGTTTAGGATAAAGGTTTCCATACGGCGGGTAAGATCATCGTGTTCCGCACCGCCAAACCATACGTCTCCCAGACAGCACGCCGTCTTGTAGAAAGGAAGCAGTGCGGCACGGTCGCAAAATTCGCGCACCGCTGTTTCATCCGCACAGCCGCTTTGGCGCAACAACCACAAATCCATAATGGGACGAACACCGCAACCGCCCCGCATAAAATGATAGGCGGTGTGTGCGAGCATATGAAACGCAAAGAAATCCGGCGTTTGCAACGTTTTGTACCCTTTGGAAACGGTATGTTCCCACACGGTTTCCAGTACCGCATCCATTGCGGGCTGGCGCTCTAAAATGTTGTGATGCAATTCCACGTGCACGCCGTCACACGTAAACAACTGGTCGTGATACCCGCGCACGCCGTTCGTGTCAAATCCCTCTGCTACCAACACGGCGGCAGCACGTTCAAAATCCTCGGCACGCACCAACACGTCGATGTCACAGCTGACACGCATCCACGGTTCGGGATACATAACCCGCATCACCGCACCTTTAAGCGGCATATACGGAATGTGTTCCCGTTCGAATACCGCGCCGATGTGTTCAAGCTCCGCTTCCAGTTTCGCGTACCGATACTGCGTCATTTCCAGCAGATCCGCCACACGCGCTAAATACGCTTGCTCCTCTTCGGTGGAGGGGGTGGGCAACGCGCCGCTTTTCCCGACGGCATCGCACAAGATATACATAAGGTCGTGTTTCCGCGCCAATGTGTACACCGCTTTGAACTGCTCAACAGTCAGCTGCTCGCCAAACGGTTTGCCCTCCAAGCCGGCTCGTAACAACGCAAGAAAAAGTTGTTCGGTTGTCATCACAACATCACTCTCTGTCGTTAAAATTTCCGCCAAACCATTTTGTTGACTACGCCAACGTAGGACTGAATGATTTTGACGACTTTCGTCGAAACGTTTTCCTCGATATAGTCCGGAACGGGGATGCCGTAATCGCCGTTTTGATTCATCGTAACAGCGGTATCTACCGATTGCAGCAAGCCAACCTCATCAATACCCGACAGGATAAAGCACGCTTTATCCAACGCTTCGGGGCGCTCGGTGGAGGTGCGGATGCACACCGCGGGAAACGGTTTGCCAATGGAGGTGAAGAAACTGCTCTCCTCCGGCAACGTACCCGAATCGGATACCACGCAAAACGCATTCATCTGCAAGCAGTTGTAATCGTGGAAGCCGAGCGGCTCCTGACGGATCACGCGCTTGTCCAACTCAAAGCCGCTCGCGTCCAATCGATTGCGCGAACGCGGATGGCAGGAATACAAAATCGGCATATCGTATTTCTCCGCCATCTTGTTGATAGCGGTGAAAAGGCTTACAAAGTTTTTCTCGGTATCGATGTTTTCCTCACGATGGGCGGAAAGCAGAATATACTTGCCCTTTTCCAGCCCTAATCGCTTATGCACGTCACTCGCTTCGATCTCGGCAAGGTTATTGTGTAACACCTCCGCCATCGGCGAACCGGTCACGTAGGTGCGCTCTTTCGGCAGACCGCAGTCCGCGAGATAACGGCGCGCATGCTCGGAATACGCCATATTGACGTCCGAGATAATATCGACAATGCGGCGGTTGGTTTCCTCCGGCAGGCACTCATCCTTGCAACGGTTGCCCGCTTCCATATGGAAGATCGGGATATGTAACCGCTTCGCACCGATCACCGACAGGCAGCTGTTGGTATCGCCGAGCACCAGTACGGCGTCGGGTTTGATCTCTGCCATCAATTTATACGATTTCGCAATGATATTGCCGCAGGTCTCGCCAAGGTCGGCACCCACCGCGTCCAAATACACGTCGGGATCGTCAAGTTTTAAGTCCTTGAAGAACACGCCGTTTAAATTGTAGTCATAGTTTTGACCCGTGTGCGCCAAGATGGTATCGAAATACGTGCGGCATTTGTTGATGACCGCCGCCAGTCGAATGATCTCGGGGCGCGTGCCGACGATAATTAAGAGTTTTAGTTTGCCGTTATTTTTGAAAGCTGCCATGTTCTTCATCTCCGTACTGTTTTGTTGTGAATAGCCTTTGCTATATACCTTCCCAACAGGGTGGAAAGTAATGCCAATATAGTGCTGATAAGCAGCGCAATCACCAGATAGACCTGATGACCGACAAGTCCTAATTCTATCATAATGTTCACGACTGTCATATGATAAATAAACAGACCGTAGGAAATATCAAATTTGATGTTTAAGGAGGGTAAATTGTACGCCAATCCGATCAGCGCGGGTACTCGCAACCAGTAGGTGAACAAGCCGTATTGCTCTACTCCAATATCCAGTTTCGTGACACTGAACACAAAAGATGCGGCAAAGAACAACCACCATGTCCGTTTCAAAAACGGAATCGCCTTGTGTTGATAGTGCGCCAAAAAGGCACCGAGCATAAACAACCATAAATGCGGCAAAAGCGTTTGCCCATACAGTTTCCCGATAACGCCCGGTAGTAGTCCTTTGATGACCGGCGACACGGCTTTGATCAAAGCCGCGGCCGCAAGGACACCTGTCCACCAGAAGCCGTTTTTGTTTTTTAACCACTTATACAAAAACCATACCGCTATGTAAAACTGAATGGTAAGCCCCATCGTCCACAGTGACCCGTTAGGCGTGCCGCATCCATAACTGCGCAAAAAATCGGGAGTCCAAAACTGAAAGACCGTTGCCTGACCAACGGTGAACAGCGCCATCATCAGCCAGTTGATCTTTTCCTTAAACATGATCAACAGCACGATAATCTCTACTGCGACGGCAACCCACAGTTCGGGGAAAATACGAGTGGCGCGCTTTTTGGCATAGGCGAGAAACGAGCCGTCCGAAGCGGTGGAAGCGTTGTGAATAGAGTTCCAGATCAAAAATCCGCTCAACATAAAGAAAATGGGAACACCCATAAACAGGCACATAATCTGTGTAAGTGCTTCCGGAACCGTTACTTGCAAGTGGTTGAGCATGTGTAAATACGCAACCTGAAATGCCGCCAAGATTTTTAAAGTATTGAGGGCGTTTTTTCGCACATCAAATGAGCCTTGTTGTGTAAGAAAGCCCATACCTTTACCTCCGTTTTTGTGTTGGACAAACAATGTGTAAGAACTTATTCCCCTATTTCCGCGAGTTGCTCTTGGATGTAGGCAAGCGATGCGATCTTCTCTTTGGTCTGCTCCACATTCAGCAGTTCGGTGTTGTTGGAGTTAAACTCGGTGAGCGGATTACGTTCGGCATCACCTTTGTTGAAGTATTTATCGTAATTCAAACCGCGGTTATCGCACGGGACACGATAAAAGTCGCCCATATCGATCGCGTTTGCGCATTCCTCGTTGGTGAGCAGGGTTTCGTACATTTTCTCGCCGTGGCGGATGCCGATGACCTTGATATTCTCTTTGTCACCGCCGAACAGCTCGCACACCGCTTCCGCTTGTGTCTGAATGGTGCAAGCGGGGGCTTTTTGGACTAAAATATCGCCCGCTTCGCCGTTTTCGAACGCGAACAATACCAGATCCACCGCTTCATCTAAACTCATAATAAAACGAGTCATATTGCCGTCGGTGATGGTGTTGGGCTTAGCCGCTTTGATCTGATCGATCCACAGCGGGATGACCGAGCCGCGCGAACACATCACGTTACCGTAACGCGTGCAGCAGATCTTCGTCTTATCGGGGGAAACGGTGCGGGATTTTGCCACGACCACCTTTTCCATCATCGCTTTGGAGGTGCCCATCGCGTTGACAGGATACGCCGCCTTATCGGTGGATAAGCACACGACGTTCTTAACACCCGCTTCAATCGCGGCGGTCAACACGTTTTCGGTGCCGAGCACATTCGTCTTCACCGCTTCAATGGGGAAAAACTCGCAAGACGGCACCTGCTTTAACGCTGCCGCGTGGAAGATGTAGTCAACACCATGCATCGCGTTTTTCACTGAAGCGAGATCGCGCACGTCGCCGATATAGAATTTGATTTTATCCGCAACTTCGGGCATCTTCGCCTGGAATTCGTGGCGCATATCGTCCTGCTTTTTCTCATCACGCGAGAAAATGCGGATCTCGCCGATATCGGTTTGTAAGAAACGGTTTAACACCGCATTGCCGAAACTACCGGTACCACCGGTGATGAGTAACGTTTTGCCGGTAAAAAGTGACATGAGAATCTCCCCCTATATTGCTTAAATACTATTTTCTTGCAAACGCATTTTGTGTATGGTCAGCTCTTCTTCCGAAAACCGCTGTGCCACCACGCGGGCAGGCACACCGGCAACGATCGAATACGGCGGCACCGATTTTGTGACAACGGCACCCGCCGCCACCACCGAGCCCGTCCCGATCGTGACGCCCTTGAGTATGGTGGCGTTACAACCGATCCAGACGTCGTCTTCGATCACGACATTTTCGTCATCTTCCGGCCGTTTCTCGGCATCGGTTACCGAGCGCATGGTGCGCCCGACGAGATCGATGCGGTGATTACCCGTGATGATGGTCACCTGAGGGCCGAACATCACGTCACGGCCGATCAGCACCTCCGCACGCGTGCTCAAAATGGTCGTGCGAGGGCCCAAATAGGAATTATCGCCCACGCTCACATGATGACAGGTAAGCTCGGCACCTTTGTCAATGTGTACGTTGTCGCCGCAATATTTCAGCCGCTGCTTCAAGGCCGGCAGGGTCACCTTGGCATACCACAGACCTTGTAAGCGGCGCGCCGCTTTATCTAAGGTGCCAATGTATCCCCCCGACTTTTTGGGGTGTTTTGACATACTTTCCCTCTCCCTTGATTTTCCGTCAAAGACACCGTTTTGCAGCGAATTTGACGCCGTTTTGGTTGTTTTACGACGCAGTGCGGAACGAGTTGATCGTTTTGAGTACCGCCGCAATTTTCTTAAAGTGAATGGCCAGCGCCGATAGGCCGAAGATCGCCATGCAGACGATCATGGATACGTAGGCGTGCAGACCGAGGTGGACGAGTAGCAGGTTCAGCGCGAACATCGCCGCCCACAGCAGCGCCAGCGACGTGATGAACCACGCAACGTCCTTGAGATCAAACACGTCGCGCCATCGGGTGTCCAGTAGTTTGACGGTGCGGTTCATGATCAGCAGCGTGTAGACCAGCGCTGATACCAGCGTGGAAATCGCCGGTCCGATCAAACCGAACAGGGCGTACAGCGCAATGTTCAGCACGAAGTTGATGCCCAACGCAACGATCGAGTAGATCATGATGTTTTTGGATTTACCGGCCGACACTAAAATTAAGTGCATACTGGCAAAGCGCAACATACTGTCGAAAATATACAAGACAAAGATCGGCAGACCGACCACGTATTTCTCGTCATACAAAAACGAGATCATGGTGGACGGGGCAATCAGCACCATGGTGGCGAGGATCCACACGCTGTAGTACCCGACCTTTAAGTAGGACGAGAACAAGCGCACGCTTTCCTCGCGGTTTTTCTCGGTGACATACCGCACGATATACGGGATCAACACGATCGCAAACGAACTCACCAAAAAGTCAAACGGTAACAATTTGGAGCAGTTGGTGTAAACGGCAAGTTCTTCGGTGGTCCCCATACGGCCGATCACCAGCTTGTCAAGATCACGTGACAGTTCGGAGGTGAGCATGTATACCCCCATCGGCAGACCGTATGCGAAAATGGGGCCGATATGCGACTTGGAGATCTTGTGCGGCTGGATCTTTACCCCACGCCGCGCGAGTGAGAAATGGTAGACCAGCATGATCGCCACTTCTTGGGCGAGCATCACCACAAAGATCCAGACTAAGTTTTTGAGTACATAGACGGCCAAATAAATGGTGATAATCCGTACGACGATCATCGCCAAGCTGTAAAACGACATCAACTTGGCTTTGCCGACCGCTACGTACAGTACCTGATAAAAATACACGATGTTGGCGAGTGCCGGCATCAGGGCGACCAACGGGATCAACACTGTGACCGCTTCGTTGCCGAAGTAAGCGGCGATCAGATCCCGCCCGAGAATGATGGCGAACGCCAGTACCGCACCGATCATCCATTCTAAGAAAAAAACGGTATTGACGATACGCGAACGCTTTTCCTCGTCCAAGTCATCCTTGCGGTTAAAAAAGTAGCTGACCGCGTCACATAAACCGAGTAGTATCAGAGATTTACCAATGGCAGAAATAAGGTTGGCTTGTGAATAGGTGCCGTATTCGGTGAGTGACAGACCACTGGACAGCAGTTTGGAGGAGACGATACCAAACAGCAACGTCAGGATCTTACCGACAGCCAAAAACATCGAGTCCCACGAGGCACCTTTCAAACTGAGCTTTTTCATACGGTTTCCTCCGGCGGCGTCAGTTGCTTGACCACCCGTGCCGGATTGCCGGCCACCACGCTGTAGGGCGGAACGTCTTTGGTGACGATCGCACCCAGTGCCACAATGGAGCCTTTGCCGACAGTGACACCTTTAAGTA
>JAZQTM010000106.1:0-2777 GCA_045630765.1 Acutalibacteraceae bacterium
CAACGTGGTGGCAACCAAGGTATCCGACGACCGTATCCCCATCCAAAGCGGTGAGGAAGTGTGCGCAAGGGTTATGGAGTTCTTCCGCCAATGCGTCGGTGCTCCACGGATCGGAAAAGCAGAGCGTTTCCAACTCGGCGACCGCTGCAAGATGTGCGGCGGTAAACGGCACGACGGTTATACACATAACGCTTTGATGTCCTCCACCAGTTGCGGCAAGGTTTCCAACAGTAAATCGCGGCATTGGCGGTAGATCGGAAGCGGGCTGCCGAACGGATCGTCAATGCCACCGCCGGGGACGACGATCTTTTCGGGATCGGCACCGTGGTAAAAGGCAAGTGCCACGCCGTGTTCGGTGGTGAGCGCGACGAACACATCGGTATTTTCCACGATCTCACGGGTAATTTGTCGAGAGGTGTGACCCGAAATGTCCAGTCCGATCTCGTTCATAGCGGTGACGGATTGTTCTGTGGGGATCATTCCGTTGTCGGTCATGGTGCCGGCGCTGGAAACGTGAAAATCAGTAAGACCTTGTTGTTCAAATTCACGGCGAAGAAGTGCCTCTAACATCGGGCTGCGGCAGACATTGCCGGTGCAGACGCATAAGATATTCATAGCAATACGCTCCTACTTGAATTTACTCCTATATTATAAAGGATAAATGACAAATACTCAACCCAAATTTGCGGATTTTGAAGACAAGTTGTTTTTTCTTTCAAAAATGCGGCATACTTTTATTCGAGTGTGCTATGGAAGGGGGTTCGACGATGCCGTTGTTTTCGTCGCGTGATACGCGTTATCGAAACCCGTTCGGGGCGGTCGAGCAAGGCACGGAGGTGCTGTTTCGCATTTGCTTGCCGCGTGAATGGGGTTGTCATGGCGCTTGGTTTGTTCACCAAAGCGATGGCGAGCTTGCTCGATGGGATGGTATGTTCTGGGCGGGTAAGGAGGGCGATGACCGCGAATGGTGGGACTGCTCTTTTACCCCCGACACGCCGAATTTGTACTGGTATTTTTTTGCGATCGACAGCAACGATGGCAGACGCTATTTGTCTTGCTTGTCGGACGGTACTGCCGCGTGTGTGGATACGCCCGGTGATTCGTGGCAGTTAACTTGCTACGGATCAGAACTTAAAACGCCCGATTGGTTGGCGGGTGGAGTTTTTTATCAGATCTTTCCGGATCGCTTTTGCTGTTCGGGTAAGCCAAAAGAAAACGTGCCTACCGACCGTCTACTCCACGCACAATGGGATGACGAACCACATTGGCGACCGGATGAAGACGGCGTGGTGCGCAACAACGATTTTTTCGGTGGCGATTTGGAGGGAATCCGAAGCAAATTGGGGTATCTCCAACGATTGGGAGTTACCTGCTTATATTTGAATCCGATTTTTGAGTCGCATTCCAACCATCGATATGACACGGCAGATTACAGTCGCATTGATCCGTTGCTCGGGACTGAGGAGGAGTTGCGGCAATTGACGAAGGATGCGCGCGAGCGGGGAATTCGGGTGATTTTAGACGGCGTGTTCAGCCACACGGGTGCCGATAGCGTGTATTTTAACAAAAACGGGCGCTATACCGAAGTCGGTGCGTACCAAACACAGGCATCGCCCTATGCGCCGTGGTATCATTTTACAGTGTGGCCGCAGAGCTATATCGGTTGGTGGGGGTTTGACACCTTGCCGGAAGTGGATGAGTTGAGCCCTTCCTTTATTACCTATATAATGGGAGAGGACGGTATTGTTCGCAAGTGGCTGCGCGCGGGCGCATCGGGGTGGCGGCTGGACGTGGCGGATGAATTGCCGGATGGCTTTTTGGAAGCGTTGCGTACGGCTGTGAAAGAAACCGATCCTGAGGCATTGGTGCTCGGCGAAGTGTGGGAGGATGCCAGCAACAAGCAAAGCTACGGGCGCCGACGGCGATATTTACTCGGAAAGCAGTTGGATAGTGTGATGAACTATCCGTTCCGCACAGCCATATTGGATTTTATAAAAAGCGGGAACGGAACACACTTTTTCAACCGTATCGGAAGCGTGGTGGAAAACTACCCGCCGCAAATCACACGATTGTTGATGAATTCGCTCGGTACGCACGATACCGAGCGGGCGATCACGATATTGGCGGGCGATCCGTCCAACGGGCGCGGTCGACGCTGGCAGTCGGAAACACAGTTGACGGACGAACAGCGCGCGGAGGGCGTTCGCCGTCTGAAAGTGGCGGCGGTGTTGCAATATTGCTTGCCGGGGGTACCGTGCATATACTATGGTGACGAAATCGGTTTGGAGGGATATCGCGATCCGTTTAACCGTGGCACGTTTCCGTGGGGGCGGGAAGACGAGGCGCTGATTGATTGGTTTTGTCAGCTTGGACAGATGCGCGCGACACACGAGGTGTTTCGCGAAGGAGCGTTTGTACCGATATACGCTACTGCGGATGCGGTTGTGTTTGATCGGGTTGACAAAACCGGTACGGTGCGTTGTGCGGTTAACCGTTCGGCAGATGAGGTGCGTATTCCGTTGGAGGGGAATTGGAACATCGTTGTTGGTGACGGTGTCTTTTATCCAGAATACCTATGTTTACCGCCTTTATCCGGAAGCATTTTGGTAAAAGCGTGACAATTTTCAAAAAAAGCAAAAAAAGCTTCAAAAAAGTGTTGACAAAGCGAAAGGTGAGTGGTATTATAGCAAAGCTGTCGCAAAAAAGGGGCAGCACAAGGACCTTGAAAATTAAACAATGCAAACAAGAAAGAAACACACTACCCGTTAATTAAGATT
>JAZQTM010000107.1:0-15537 GCA_045630765.1 Acutalibacteraceae bacterium
GCATCGCCTTGCCAATCGCCGACCGCGGCGCCAACCCTTGCTCCCTGTATCCGCCACCGGCGGCGGTCGCAAGCGTTGCTCATCCCTCACCGGCAACCTATGCTCACCTCGGCTGACAATACTTGGCTGGTAGGGACCTAAAAAGATAGGAAGGCGCCAACACGAAAAAGCATCTGATCGAAAGATCGGGTGATTTTTTCTCGTTTTGGGGAGGATGGGAACGGGTTACACCCTACTCTTGAGGTGCCGGGATCTGTCAGCGGCGAAGCGTCACTTGCGCTGGCAATACTTGGTCGGTAGGGATCTGCGAAGATGCAATTTTCCTTATGGGCGTTGTGTCAAAACAAAATTTTTTGTCGAGCAAATATTTTGTATTGTAATTTTTGAAAAGGTGCGTTATAATATATTCGGTACTTTATACCATCAAGGACCCTTTGCACCCTAAAATGGGTTATGGTGGTTATTTTATTTGCTACAGGAGGAGAAAGGTTATGTCAAAACTGTTTTCCAAACCCAAAGCTTTGCTCAGTGCCGTACTGGTGCTGTGCATGGTCGTCTCCATGTTGCCCTTAGGGCTTCTGTCGGTATCGGCTGACGCATGGGACGGCGCTGAGATTGCAGAAGAGTTTGCCGGAGGTAGTGGCGATTCTGCAAATGATCCAATTCTGATTGAAACGGGTGCACAGTTGGCTAAATTGGCACAAGATGTCAATAATGGCACCAACTATGCCGGCAAATACATTAAGTTGATTGCCGACATCGATTTGGGCAATAAAGCATGGACTCGAATCGGTGATAGTTCGACGCGCGCTTTTACCGGTACTTTTGACGGTGATGGGCATACGATCAGCAATCTGTATCTTACCGGATCAAGCGGTTATAACGGTTTGTTTGGTTACGCGGCAGCGACCATTAAGAATTTGAGCATTATTAATGCTGAAATCGACGTGACAAAAGCCGGCGCAGCAGGCTTTATCGCATATGCTACCGGTAATGTAACGATGACGGATTGTCTTTTTTCCGGTGATATTTCCGTTGAGGCTTCGGCTGACTCTGCCAGCACGGCTGCTTTTATAGGCGGTAACTGGGCAGCGGGTAAAATCACACTCAACAACTGTATTGCAACCGATACGAATATCACCGTTACTCGCGGTACATTAACGTATGATCCGCAGTCGGTCGGTGGATTGGTTGCTACGGCAGCCGCCGGTACGGATGTAACCTTCAACGACTGTTCTTTTGATGGCAGCATCAACGGTGGTAACGGTGTTGGCGGCATGATCGGCTCGTTGTTTTATGGGAACAATAAAAATGATCCTACTGTGGTTACTATTACGAACTCCTGTTCAACCGGTACCATTTACGGTGGTTCTTCCGGCGGCTTAGTCGGATATCTCCGTACGGAAGACGCGCAAAATGCAACGGATAAAACGGAGGAAGGTCTCGCAGAGAAATATGTAAAGAAAATTGAGCTGTACATTAATGATAGTTACAGTACTGCCACTCTTTCTAAAGGTAACGGCTTGGTAGCCGGTAACTACAGAAGTGACAAGGACTATCTGAGCAACATTAAGGTGGAGATCAAAAACTCCTTCTTTGCCGGTTCGGCAGTACGTCCGATTGTAAATGTAGCCGGTACAATGGGCACACTCGTTCCGGTTTTGGAAAACGTTTATTATCTTGCCGGTTCGGCAACGACCGCCAGTGACTTTAGTCCGGCGGCTACCTGTGAAAAGGGCGCGGTCGCGTTTGCTGACGGCACTGTTGTTGCATTGCTCAATGCAGGTCGTGATGTGTGGAAACAAGGCCAAAACCATCCGGTTCTTGTGGAACCGCAACCGCCTTTGGCTTCCTTGACCGTTGGTGGTGCCTCTGTTGACCTCACCAAGTATGCATTCTCGTATGCACAAACGGTCAAATCCGATGTGACCAATATCGCATTTGCAGCGACCCCTGCTCAGGCAAAAGCAACGATTGCATATTCGGCGGTGGATGATGCCGGTTACGAGGTAGCGGTGCAAAACGGTGTTGTTGCTTTGGCAGAAGGCCGCACCACCACCATTACTATGGCGGTGACCTATAAAGCAGTTACCACCAACTATGTGGTGAACGTGTATCGTGAACCTGTTCCGTGGGACGGTTCTTCAATGGAAGTGTTTGACAAGTATACAGATTCTATCGCAAGCACTACCAAGACGTATGAGATCGCAAACGCAAAGCAATTCTATTTCTTTGCCAGATTGTTTAACGAGGGTACTCGCGGCACGACGACAAACAACGTTTGTGATGTTACCTTTGACGTTGATGGCGACGGAGTTGCTGAAACATACAAAATTCGCCGTGACAACTCGAGCTGGAAACAGATTTTCTCCGGCGCGACGATTAAATTGACAGCTGATATCGATTTGGCCAATCATTCTTTCCCGGTAATTGGTAGCAGCTCTTTGTACCTCTTTTCCTGTACCATTGATGGTGGCGGTCATGAAATCAAAGGCTTGAATATCAGCAGTTCTAACAACAACACTGCTCTGTTCGCTAAAATGGGTTATGTCCCAACGATTAAGGACTTGACCGTACGTGGTTCTGTTGCCGCCACCGGCACGCGTAACAACCCGACCGGTGGTATTGTTGCTGAGATTTTCGCCGGCGGTAACATCATAAATTGTGCCTTTATTGGTGATGTTAGTGGTAAACTGATTGTTGGCGGTTTGCTTGGTTATGCCAATCCGGACACAGCGGGTAGCACCTCGACTTTCAACATCACCAACTGTTATACAGCCGGTACGATTACAGCGCGAGGCGACTATAACAACACGACTGCCAACGCTGCTGTTGGTGGTTTAGTTGGTCGAATTCGTTACAACTCCGCCGCTGACAACGGCACGGCTCATCATGGTGGTCTGATCAACTTCACAAATTGCTACAGCACAATGAATATTGTCGAGTCGGATGATGCGGTTGCGGCAATGAAAGAAGGTAAAGGCGTTGGCGGTTTGCTTGGTCAGTACGACTCCAACCCCGGTAACGTTGTTTTTGATGACTGCTATTTTGCGGGTAACGTTTGTTCTACCAATCCGATTGCTCCGGCAATGTCCGGTACGCAGTACGCAACGGCTGATAAGACCACGACTGTAACGGTAGACAAAGTAACGATCCAAAATGGTGTGTATTACAAGGAAGGTTCCTATGAAGGCACCGCAACCGGCGCCGGCGTCGGTGACAGTGCGGAATACACCGCAGAAGAATTTGCCAACGGTACTGTTGCAGATCAACTTGGTGATGATTGGTCAACTTGGGCCGGTGTTCCCGTTTATGGTTTCGCTCCGACCTTCAATATTGATGGCGTTTCAAACTTTAACCCGGCAACCGAAAACTATTCCGTAACGTCTAACGGCACGGTGCTGTTGAGTATGACGAACGTTGCCGACGGCACGAAAGTCGTTGTTTCTTCTAGTAAGGCGTCCGCCTTGTCGGTTGTCGCTAACAACTATACGGTGACCACCAACGCGGGTGAAACCATCACGCTTACATGCGAAGTCCGCATGGGTAAGCTCGTAAGTACGTATATTATTAGTATTGTTGACCCGCGCTGGGATGGTGTTGCTACCGTATGTCCCTCCGGTTCCGGTACTGCTGCCAGTCCGTATCTTATCGGCACACCGGCTGAGTTGGCTTATGTGTCGGAGAATATCGCTTCTTTGCGCGGTGCGAGCAAGTATTTCAAATTGACGGCGGATATCGATTTGGGTGGCTATCAGTGGACTCCGATTGGCCATAGAACATGGAAAGAAGACGGTACGGCAGACACCACCACCTATTTCTGGGGCACCTTTGACGGCGACGGTCATACAATTAAAGGCTTGTATTATAACGATACGGTAGAGGGACATCCCAATCACGATCGTCTCGCCGATAGTGGCGGTATCGGTCTGTTTGGCCGAATCACTCCCGGTTATAACACTACAACCATCAAAAACCTCCATGTTGAAGGCACTATCATTAGTAGCATGACAGTTGTTGGCGGTATCGTCGGCTATGCTAACGGTGGCGTTACCAACATGGAAAACTGCAGTTTCTCCGGTGTTGTTCGTTCGGGCGCATTTTCCTATTCAGCAAAATGTGGCGGCTTGATTGGCACGTCACTTGGCACTTTGAACATGACGAATTGCTATACGACCGGTGAGGTTACCGGCCAAAAGCTGTCCTCTTTGGGACTCTCGTCTGCCACAAGCGGTTACGATAATCCTGAGTATATCGGTGGCTTGGTTGGACAGATAACAGATGCCGCCGACTCCAATGGCATTCCGAAGCCTCAGGTGAACATTACGAACTGCTATTCTACCGCTTCTGTTTCCGGTACGGATGGTATTGGCGGTCTGATTGGAACAGCGTTCAACTCGCGCTCCATCAGCGAATTGTTTATAAATGTAACTAACTGTTATGCGACGGGTGCTATCACTGCTACCGGACGTGCCGGTGGCTTGTTCGGCCAGATTCGCCTCAGCGGTGCAAAGGTCGGTGGTGTAAACCTTAACATCTCTGACAGTTATTCTTTGTGTGACATGTCGGCGTGCACCAGCGGTGAGACAGGCGGTATATTTGGTTCGGTTTACTCCAAATTTTACGCAATTGATGAGGCTACCGATCCGGCGAAGACGAATGCAAACATCAATATTGTATTAGATGATTGCTATTTTGCCGGTTCACATGGTACTCGTACAAATATTCGTCCGATCATGTACGATCCTACGGTTACGAATTCTGCAAACGGTCGCCGTTACAAGACCTTGACAGTAACAGATGTGTACTATCTTGAAGGTTCTTACGGAACGCTTACCACCAACGCAACTTCGACGAATACTAATAGCGCAGATTCCTTGAAAACCGCTGAAGAGTTTGCCGATGGCACTGTCGCCAAACTGCTCGGTGACGGTTGGGCAACTTCCACTGAGGGTTATCCGATCCGCAGCACCCTCTCGGTCGTAGACAATGCTCTTGTCAAGATCGGTACCTCCATCCGCACCTTCGCTCCCACCGGCATGCGTTTCTACTTCAAAGTGGATACCGATGCTCAGATTGCGGGCTTGAAAGAGTACGGTGCAGTCCTGTCGAAAGCTGACAATGCTGCTAATGGTCTGTTCGTTGGCGGTGACAAGACTGCGAAAGCTATTGCATTTGACGGTGAAACTACTGTACACGTTCGCGAGGACGTTGCAGAAGACAACAAGACGTACGACTACTTTACCGCGCTTCTTAACTTCTCCTCTGACAAGAACTTCAACACCCATTACATCGCGAGAGCTTATGCGTTGTACGTGGACGAGGACGGTCAGGAGATCATCGTATACAGTGACGTGATCAACAGTGTCAAAGATGATGATTACAATGGTGGCGAACCGGTAGACAGCACGTTGTATAACGTTGCGATGATCGCTCGTGCCGATAAGCAGGCACCGGACTATTATCCTGCCGAGGAAGCTTACTTAGACGCAATCATTAAAGGAAGCACGAAGACTTTGAATAACACGTATTACAAACTGAAGACTCAAGACACGCTCAACGTCGCGTACTTCGGCGGATCTGTGACCGATGGTCACGGATCCACCACCCGCGAAAACTCCTGGCGCCGTTTAACCTCCAAGTGGCTTGAAAGCACTTACGGAGTAACAGTAAACGAAGTCAATGGCGCAATCGGCGGTACCGGCACCAAATACGGCGTCTACCGCGCGGTTCAGGATCTGAAGTTAGCTTCGGTCAAGCCGGATTTGGTCTTTGTTGAATTCTCCGTCAACGATAAGTATGATGGCTTCAACACAGAAGCGGCAAGTGCTACGGCGGGTCGCAATATGGAAACCATCATCAACACCGTCTACACGTATGCTCCGCAAGCGGACATTGTGATGGTTTTCACCGGCGACTACGATACCATGTCCGGAAACAAAACGTATTACACAAAAGCAGCCCATAAAGCAGTTGCGGATGCATACAAGATTCCCACCATCGACGTTGCCACTCCTTTGTGGAACCGGATGTGTGAGGAAAAAGGTTCAAAACCGACCTCGTCAAGTGATGAAAAGTGGCTGGAATACGTCACCGATATCGTTCACCCGACAGATAAAGGTTATGCCGAGTATGCGAAAACCGTTCAGGCATTTTTAAAGGCAACGTTTGACGCCAAATTCTTCCTTCCGGAAGCAACTGTCGATGCTTACAAGCCTGACACAACGATGCACACCCTGCTTGTTAATCCGCGCGTGGATAACCTGTTAGGGGAGACCGCACCGGATGGAATTTCGATCAGAACGACTGCTGTCAGCGGCTACGCTGTTCCTGCCGGTTCTTTCGCCTTTACGAAGTTGAACGCGAAAGTTACTTTCACGTTTACCGGTACAGATCTGCAACTGTGGTTGAAGAATGACTCGACCGGTTCGGCTCAATCGGGCACCTTGAAGGTGACGGTTGACGGTGTTGAGCAGGCCGTTGCGTTGCAAGCCGGCAACCATGCCTTGAAAACCATTGCAAGTGGTCTTGCCGATACGGAGCACACCGTCACTATCGAGTTGAGCGGTATGACGAGCGACAGTGTGGCCGGCGTCTACATCTGCCAGTTCTTAATGGCCGGTGGTACTTCGCAGACGGAAGGTGTCACGCTGGTTCCGTAAAATTTAAGTATTGATGTTGCAAAGGGCGATTTTGTGTTCGCCCAAGCTAAAACAGATTACTTGAATTCGATTGTGGGATAAGTTGCTCCTGAGCTGAACTTGTTTCGTAGGAGTGCCTTGAACATCTCTTAAATCAAACAACAGCGCCCTCGCAAGGAATTGTGAGGGCGCTGTTTTTATATACGATTAGGCAGACAAGAGAAACGGCGTTGTGGTGTGATGAGAACCGATTTGAATGCTTACCGCCGTTGCGGAAAATGTATATAGAAAAAACGCCTTCCCAAACGGGAAGGCGTTTTGTGTGTTTGGAAATACTGAAGAATCAGCGTTTCGAGAACTGGGGAGCGCGGCGAGCACCTTTCAAACCGTACTTCTTGCGTTCCTTCATTCTGGGGTCGCGAGTCAGGAAGCCCGCTTTTTTCAGAGCGGCGCGGAGCTCGTCGCTGTTGTACTGCAACAACGCACGGGCAACACCGTGACGGATAGCGCCTGCTTGACCGGACACACCGCCGCCGGCTACGCGGCACTCGATGTCAAATTTCTCGGTCAGGTTCGTGAGAGCCAGAGGCTGACGAACGATGAGTTTGAGGGTTTCCAAGCCGAAATAATCGTCGATATCGCGACCGTTGACGGTCACTTTGCCGGTACCGTTGTACAAACGAACACGGGCGACGGATTTTTTACGGCGACCGGTACCGTAGAAATACGGTCTTTTGTTGTAATCCATATCTTGCAGCCTCCTTCTTTAAAATTCGTACGCTTCGGGTTTCTGCGCGGCATGCTCGTGCTGAGCGCCGGCGTAAACGCGCAAGCGGGTGGCGGCCTGACGGCCGATCGTGTTGTTCGGGATCATACCGTTGACGGCAAGTTCCATTGCCTTTTCCGGACGCTGCGCCATCAGCGTAGCATACTTGGTGGCTTTCAGGTTGCCGATCCAACCGGTGTGACGGTACCAGACTTTCTGCTCCGCTTTCTTACCGGTGAGGACAGCCTCAGCACAGTTGATGATGATAACGTGATCGCCGCAATCTACGTGGGGCGTATACTCGGGTTTGTGCTTTCCGCGAAGGAGAACAGCAGCTTCCACAGCAACACGGCCCAACGGTTTACCGGCGGCATCAATGACGTACCATTTGCGGTCGACTTGACCGGCTTTTGCCATAAAAGTGGACATCGTGAATACCTCCTGTTAAAATTTCATAGTCTTTTTCACAGCTTGCCCATCATAGCACACCTAAAATCCGCTGTCAAGACCTAAATTCCGGATTTTTTAATTTATAACCCTCTAACGCTCGTTTTCTCTCGTTTTCTCTCCGTTTTCCTCTGTTTCTCGTTTTTCATTTCACTTTTTTCTTTCGACAAATTTCGTTCCCCTCTTTTCAAATGCGTTGGAATTTGGTATACTGACAAGGATACAAAGGGAAGGTGAGCGGAATGCCTGAACGGAAGAATGAAAACCCACATAAGGACCACCGTTTGCGAATGAAACGACAGTTTATACGCGGTGGCATCGATCAGTTTGAAAAGCATCAGGTCTTGGAACTGTTGCTTTTCTTTGCTATTCCGCGACGTGACACGAATCTTTTGGCGCATGATTTGATAGATCATTTTGGGAATCTGCCATCGGTGTTGGAAGCGGATTTTGAGGAGCTTTGTCAGATAAAAGGGATCTCGGAGCATTCGGCGACGTTTCTTGTGTTATGCGGGGAGTTGTTGTCGCGGTATCATAAGGAAAAGAAGCAACGGGTAAAGTTTTCGAGTTTTGATGAGATCAAGGATTACTTATCCGGACAGCTTATCCACAAGAAACACGAAACGGTGTTGCTGATGTCTTTGAATAATCGCCGCGAGCTGATCAATTGTTCCGTTGTTCGTACCGGTACCGTTAACGCGACGGAAACCAGTGCGCGTGAACTGGTGCAAGTGGCGCTCAGAGATCGTGCGACCGCGGTCGTGGTGGCACACAATCATCCTGCCGGTGTGGCGCTGCCTTCTGCTGAGGATATGGATGCGACAAGGAATTTTGTTTCGGCGTTTCGTATGATGGATATTGAAGTGTTAGATCACGTTATCGTGGCACAAGACGGCTGTTTTTCCATGCGCGAAAGCGCGTATTACGCACCTTTGTTTTCCAAAACGATGGCAAAGATGGATGGGGTGCTCGGTAACCGAAAGGATGGAACGACGTGACGAAAAACAAGGAGAAAAAGGCGGGAGTTCTCTCGCTGATCAAACGGTTTTTACCGTATTATAAGCAATACGCCGGTGTGGTGGTGTTGGATCTGTTTTGCGCTGCGCTGACGACGGTATGCGAGTTGGTATTGCCGATGATGGTGCGGTATATTACCGATATGGGTATGAATAACTTGCAAGCGCTGACGGTGAAGACGGTGCTGACTATTGGCGTGCTGTATTTAATGTTGCGCGTGATCGATACCGCTGCCAACTATTATATGACATCGATCGGGCATATTATGGGCACTAAGATCGAAACGAAAATGCGCAGCGATCTGTTTGATCATTTGCACCGACTCCCCTTTGCGTATTATGATGAAACCAAGGTCGGTACCGTGATGTCGCGCATCACAAACGATTTGTTCGAGGTGACGGAATTTGCGCATCATTGCCCCGAGGAGTTTTTTATTGCGGGAATCAAGATCATCGGTTCGTTTGCAATTTTGTGCAGCGTGAACGTGTGGTTGACGCTGATCGTTTTTGCGATCGTGCCGATTATGTTGCTCGTATGCGGACCGTTCCGTCACCGTATGAAAGAGGGATTCCGCGAATCCAAGGTTGTTATCGGTGATATCAACGCACAGGTGGAGGATAGCCTGCTTGGTGTGCGGGTGGTGAAGTCCTTTGCCAACGAGGCGGTTGAGAAAGAAAAGTTTGAAAAGGGAAACGGAAAGTTCTTGTCCGTTAAGCAGCACATTTACCGCGCGATGGCGGGATTCCACGCGACTACGCGGTTGTTTGACGGGTTGATGTATATTGCGGTGGTGGTTGCGGGTGCGCTGTTTATGATCGGCGGCACCGTTACGCCGGCCGATTTGGTGGCGTATTTGCTGTACGTCAGTATGTTGCTGACCTCCATTCGCCGTGTTATAGAATTTTCAGAGCAGTTTTATCGCGGCATGACCGGTATCGAACGGTTTACCGAGATTATGGACGCGCCGATCACCATTACTGACAGTCCCGATGCCAAACCGCTCGGCGACGTCAAGGGTGACGTGGAGTTCTGTGACGTCAGTTTTCGGTACAGCGAGGACGGCAAGGACGTTCTCAATCATTTGAATTTGCACGTGAAGGCGGGGCGGACGATGGCGCTCGTCGGACCGTCCGGTGGCGGTAAAACGACGTTGTGCGGATTGATTCCGCGGTTTTACGACGTGCAGAGCGGCTCGATACGACTGGACGGCGTGGACGTTCACGACGTTACACTGGAGTCGTTGCGACATGCCATCGGCGTGGTGCAGCAGGACGTGTATTTGTTTGGCGGTACGGTGCTTGAGAACATTTTGTACGGCAGACCGAGCGCCACGTTGGAAGAAGTCAAAGAAGCGGCACGGTTGGCAGGGGCGGCGGAATTCATTGAAGCGTTGCCGCAAGGGTATGATACCTACGTCGGTGAGCGCGGCGTGAAATTGTCCGGTGGACAAAAGCAACGCATTTCCATCGCGCGGGTGTTTTTGAAAGATCCGCCGGTGCTGATTTTGGATGAGGCAACCAGTGCGTTGGACAATGAATCCGAGCGTTTGGTGCAAGAGTCACTGGAACGGCTTGCCAAAGGGCGTACCACCTTTATCGTGGCGCACCGATTGACGACAATTCGCAACGCAGACGTGATCGCGGTGATGACCGAGGAGGGCATTGCCGAAATGGGATCGCACGCGGAGTTGATGGAGAAAAACGGCGTGTATGCGTCTTTGTACCGATTATATGAATGATGAACAGCCGCGCGGCAAAATCCGCGTGGCTGTTTTCTTGCGTCCAAGATTTGCAGAGGGTGCAGGGACTTGTCAGAAGTCGAAAAGTGTGGTATACTATGACCGAATATTGCTAACAGAGAGGAGAGGGCTTTTTTGATCTACTTGGATAATAGTGCGACGACGGCGGTCTGCCAAGAGGCGGTCGAACGCATGGTGCGTATGATGACCGAGCAATACGGGAATCCCTCTTCTTTACATACGTTGGGTGTTGATGCCTGGCGTGAAGTTGCCAAGGCGCGCGGCGAGGTGGCGGCGCTGGTGGGCGCAAAGCCCGAGCAGGTCGTATTCACAAGCGGCGGCACGGAGGCAAATAATCTCGCCATCTTGGGCGGCGCCGAAGCGAAAGCCCGTGGGGCACACGTGGCGGTGACGACGGCGATCGAGCATCCGTCGGTGGCGGCGTGTTTTGATCGTTTGGAAGCGCAAGGGTGGACGGTAATTCGCGTGCAACCCGAGGCGGACGGTACCATTTCGGCAGAAGCGGTCGAGCGGGCGTGCTCGGCGGATACGACGCTCGTCAGTGTGATGACGGTGAATAACGAAATGGGCGCGCAGATGGATATTCCCGCTATTGTCGGGCGGGTGCGCCGTGTGGCACCGCGGGCGCTCATTCATACGGATGCGGTACAGGCGGCAGGAAAAATCAAGTTGAACGCTGAAAAGTGGGGCGTGGATCTGCTGTCGGTCAGCGGACACAAGTTGCACGCGCCGAAAGGTGTTGGCGCGTTGTATATCCGAAAAGGCGTGCGGGTGTTGCCCCGCGTTTTTGGCGGAGGGCAGGAGAACGGGTTGCGTTCGGGAACCGAGCCGACGCCCGCGATCGTGGGGTTTGGTGCTGCCGCTGCTGCGGTGCCGAATCCGTCCGAGCAAGCGGCACGGTATGAGCGGCTCAAAGGTTGTTTGCTGGAAGAACTCGGCACGCATCCTGACGTACGGTTTCATCTGCCGCAGGGCGGTGTACCGTACATCGTGAATTTGTCACTTAACGGTTTCCGCAGTGAAACGGTGCTTCATTTCTTGGCACAGCGGGGAATTTTTGTTTCCAGCGGTTCGGCTTGTGCGAAAGGAAAACCGAGCGCCGTATTGACGGCGATGGGGTTATCTGCTGCCGAGATCGACAGCTCGTTGCGCATCAGTTTCAGCCGTGATAATACGGAGGACGACGTTCGCGCGTTGTGTGCGGCGTTGCGTGAGGCGGCAGCGACCTTGCAAAGGAGAAAATCCTGATGAAAAACGCTTTGAAAAAGATTGGTCGGGGCATCGTTCGCGCATTATGTTCGGTGATCCCGATGGCCGGCGATCCGAAGCGGGAATGGGTGCGGAAGATCGCGTTCTTGACGGCGCTGTTCGTATTTATCGGTTCGTCGGCATATTTGATCGATGATATGATACTGCAACCGCGCCACACGCAACAGGTTACGGATACGCTCAGGGATTTGTATTATTCAGAGTCTTCGGATGATGCAGAGGATACAACCGTGTATCCCGAAGGGATGCTGGGGCAGTTTCGATCGTTGTATCGGCGCAATGCCGATATTCGCGGGTGGTTGACCTTTGCGACAACCGGTGACGATCTGTTTGGTGGGGCGATCGATAACCCCGTTATGCAGACGGATAACAATGAGTATTATCTGACGCACGATTTTGTGGGGGATACCGACAAAGCGGGATCGTTGTATTTTGATTGTCGGAACGATCTGTCGGCGACGGGCGAAAACCGCAATCTTATTATTTACGGACACAATTTGAAAAGCGGGTTGATGTTTTCTCGTTTCAATTTGCTGTCCAGGGGGACGTTGTTCCGTGCGCGGCAGTTGACGACGCTGACGCTTTCCACTCTTTATGAGCAACGCACCTATAAGGTGTTTGCGGTGATGATCGTGAATGCAAACGCCGAAGAAGAAACGGTGTTCAATTATATTCGCACACAGTTTACCGACGAGGAGTTTACAGAGTTTATTGACGACGTGCGTTGCCGTTCGTTATACGATTTCGGTGACGTGGACGTCACTGCCGAGGATGAATTGCTCACGCTCTCGACCTGCAGTAACAAACGCGAAACGCATTTGACGGACGGACGGACCGTGATCGTTGCGCGTAAGTTGCGCGAGGGGGAAGACCCGACGGTGGATACCGAGAAAACGGTGCTCAACGAGGACGTCTTGATGCCGAAAGCGTGGTACGTTGCTCAAGATCTGGAGTTGCCCGCTGCATATCAATAAAAAGGAACAAGTGTTATGAACGAAGTCATTCTTATTAAAAACGGAGAATTAGCACTCAAGGGACTTAATCGCGGTACCTTTGAGGAGGCGCTACTCAAAAATCTGCGTTACCGCTTAAAATCGCTCGGTAATTTCACCTTGCGCAAGGCGCAATCGACCGTCTACGTTGAACCGCAGGATGCGGACGTTGATTGGGACGAGGTCAGCGAGCGGGTGGCAACCGTGTTTGGTATTTCCGCTTTTTCCCGCGCGTGTGTGGTGGAAAAAGAGTTGGAGGCGATCAAGGAAGCGGCGGCGACGTATTTGGCGCAGCCGTTGTCGGAGGCTCGCACTTTCAAGGTGGAGGCCAAACGGGCGGACAAGCGTTTCCCGTTGACATCGCCTGAAATTTGTGCCGCGGTGGGCGGATATTTATTGGAAAAGAACCCGCACTTGACGGTGGACGTACACGAGCCCGAAATGACGGTGTGGGTAGAGGTTCGCGATTTTGCAGCGTATATTCACGGACCGCAGTTGCCCGGTGCGGGCGGTATGCCGGTAGGGACCGGCGGAAAAGCCGGCATCTTGATCTCCGGCGGTATTGATTCGCCCGTGGCGGCGTATATGATGGCAAAGCGCGGTATTCAATTAACGGGAATTCATTTTGCTTCGCCGCCGTATACCAGCGAGCGAGCCGAAATGAAAGTAATTTCACTACTGGAAAAGGTAGGCGTGTACGCCGGACGCATAGCGCTGCACATCGTACCGTTTACGCATATTCAAGAGGAGATCGGGCGTGCGTGTCCCGAAGAACTGTTCACGCTGATCATGCGGCGGTTTATGATGCGCATTGCCACACGAATTGCCAAGGATACGGAGTGCGGCGCTTTGATTACCGGCGAAAGTGTCGGCCAGGTTGCCAGTCAAACCATTCCGGCGCTTGGCGTTACCGATGCGGTTGCCGATTTGCCGGTGTTCCGTCCCGTGATAGGAATGGACAAGGAAGAAATTATTGCGATCGCGCGGCGGATCGATACCTTTGAAACGTCGATCCAACCGTATGAGGATTGCTGCACGGTGTTTACACCCAGACATCCCCGTACCCGTCCGAGAATTGACGAGGTGGAAGCGGCGGAGCGGGCGTTGCCGGTGGAAGAATTGATCGAAGAAGCGATTTCGGGAGTGCGGCTGATACACATCTGATGAAAGGTGGCGAAACCGATGAATGCGGAAATTATCTCGGTAGGAACAGAACTGCTGCTCGGGGATATTGTAAACTCGAACAGCCAGTTTTTAGCGCGTGAGCTGGCAGCTTACGGTGTGGATACCTTGTACCAATCTACCGTTGGTGACAACCGAGAGCGCTTGAAGCAGGCGGTCGAGCTGGCGTTGTCTCGCTGTGAGATGGTTATTCTGACGGGAGGACTTGGCCCGACAGAGGATGATCTGACAAGAGAAACGGTGGCGGAGTGCATGGGCCTTCCGCTGGTGCTTCACGAGGAAAGTGACCGCCGTATTCGTGCATATTTTGAACGCACCGGTAAAGAGTATACCGAAAACAATCAGAAGCAAGCCATGTTGCCGGAGGGATGCGTAGTTTTCCCGAACGATCACGGCACGGCGCCCGGTTGCGCTATTGAACAAAACGACCATCGTGTGGTGATGTTGCCCGGTCCGCCGAGAGAACTGATCCCGATGTTTTTTGAGCACGTTGCCTCTTATTTGACGAACTGCTCGGGCGGTACGATTCATTCCCACGTGGTGGGGGTGTTCGGGATCCCTGAAGCAGCGGTGGATGAGCGGTTGCAGGATCTGATGGAAGGCAGCAACCCGACTGTTGCGCCCTATGCCAAAGATGGCGAGGTCGTGTTGCGCATCACTGCAAAAGCGGATACGGTGGAGCAGGCAAACGAATTGTGCGATCCGGTGATTGAGACCATTCGCGAACGTCTTGGCAACGCTGTATACGGTGTGGATGCGGGCGGACTTGCCAAGCGCGTGGTTACGTTGCTCACGGAACAAGAAATGAAAATTGCTACGGCGGAATCTTGCACGGCAGGGTTGCTTTCGGGACGGCTTACGGAAGTGCCCGGTGTTTCCGCTGTGTTTGAGTGCGGTATTGCCGCGTATTCCAAGGAGATCAAGCATCAAATGCTTGGCGTTCCGGAAACTATTTTAGAACAGTGTGGTGCGGTTTCGCCCGAAACGGCGGGTTCGATGGCAATCGGCGCGCGTCGTGCCGGCGGTGCCGATATCGGTATTGGCATTACCGGTGTGGCGGGTCCCGATACCAGTGAGGGAAAAGCCGTTGGGACGGTATACGTCGCACTAGCAGACGAGAAGCGTGTATGGGTCAAAAAGGTGTTTGCCGGTCACGGTGATGAAGATCGGGAATACATTCGCAATATGGCAACGCTGTATGCGTTGGATATGGCGCGGCGGTATTTGGAGGCGTTACCCGGCGTGATGGCGGGAGGTCAATCGCTTGAGCAGATGCAACAAGAGGTTGAGGAGATCACCAAAGAGCAGACTGCCGTGACGAAAAAGCGCCGCCGTCATAAATTATTGTTGCGGTGGTTGTCGGCATTGGCGGCATTGCTGCTACTGACGGCAATCTGGGCATATGCAAACGTGTACGTTCCGTACTATAACCAAAAGAACTACGACGAATTGTATGAGATGTAT